>JAQGMU010000006.1 GCA_028292195.1 Ramlibacter sp.
TGGGCGACAGCGCGTTGAAGCTGATGCCCGGGGGCAGCATCAGGCCCTTCTGCGAGCCGCTGACGGTGACGTCCACGCCCCAGTCGTCGTGCCTGTATTCGGCCGAGGCCAGGCCGGAGATGCTGTCGACCAGCAGCAATGCCGGGTGCTTGGCCGCGTCGATGGCGCGTCGCACCGCCAGGATGTTGCTGGTGGCGCCGGTGGAGGTCTCGTTGTGGACCACGCACACGGCCTTGATCGCGTGCTCCTTGTCGGCCTGCAGGCGCTCCTCGATCAGGTGGGCCTGCACGCCGCGGCGCCAGCCTTCCATTCCCGGCAGGCCGAGGAACTCGGTCTTCAGGCCCAGGCGCGTGGCCATCTTCTGCCACAGGGCGGCGAAGTGGCCGGTCTCGTACATCAGCACGTGGTCGCCCGGGCTCAGGGTGTTGGCCAGCGCTGCTTCCCAGGCGCCGGTGCCGGAGGCCGGATAGATGATGACCGGGTGCTTGGTCTGGAAAATCTGCTGGATGCCCTTGAGCACGCGCAGGCCCAGCGCGCCGAACTCGGGGCCGCGGTGGTCGATGGTGGGCAGGCTCATGGCCCGCAGGATGCGATCGGGCACCGGAGAGGGCCCGGGGATCTGCAGGAAGTGGCGGCCGGTGGGGTGGTAGTCGAGGGTCAGCATGGGGCTTGGGAGGAACGTCCGTGTGGAGGCGAATTCGGCCGCAGTTTTGCATACAAAATTTTCGGCGGCCAGTGGGTCTACCCCTGTTTTACGTTTGATTACATCCTTGACCACCCGCTTTTTTGCATACAAAATGCAGGCCATGACTGCCGAAATCATTGCGATCCCGCGTGCGAACCTTCACGAACAGGTGGCCGGGCGGCTACGCCAGATGCTGATCGAGGGCAAGATCCCGCCCGGCGCGAAGCTGAACGAACGCGAACTTTGCGAGCATCTTGACGTCTCCCGAACCCCTCTTCGCGAAGCCATCAAGATGTTGGCCGCCGAAGGCCTGGTGGAACTGCTGCCGAACCGCGGCGCCATCGCCGTGGACCTGAGCGAGCAGGACATCAGCCACACCTTCGAGGTGATGGCGGGGCTGGAGGCGCTGTCCGGCCAGCTGGCGGCCCAGCGCATCAGCGACGCCGAGGTCGAGGAGATCCGCGCCCTGCACTTCGAGATGATGGCGGCCTATACCCGGCGCGACCTTTCCACCTACTACCGGGTCAACGCCCAGATCCACCGCGCGATCAATGCGGCGGCGAAGAACCCGGTGCTGACCGCCACCTACGAACGGATGAACTCGCGCCTGCATTCGCTGCGCTTCCGCTCCAACCAGGACGGCGAGAAATGGGCCAAGGCGGTGCGTGAGCACCAACAGATGGTCGAGGCCCTCAGCCAACGCGATGGCGCCGCCTTGGCCGCGGTGCTGACCGCGCACCTGCAGAACAAGCTGGCCGTGGTGCTGGAACAGATCCACGCCCGCGACGAAGCCGCCCGCCAGGGAGCCGCGTCGTGAACGCGCCGCTGCCCTTGAAGGTCACGCGCGAGGCCGCGCAGCACGCCTACGACAACGTCGCCCGCGCCAGCAACGAAGTGGCCGGCCGGCTGGCCCAGCGCCTGGCCACCGAGACCCGGGGCGAATTGCTGTTCTCGCCGGCAGATCGCGGCAGGTATTCGACCGATGCCTCGATCTACCAGGTGGTGCCGGTCGGCGTGTTCGTGCCGCGCAGCGCCGACGACGCCCGCATCGCGCTCGACATCTGCCGCGAGCTGAAGGTGCCGGTGGTGCCGCGCGGCGGCGGCACCAGCCAGTGCGGCCAGACGGTGGGCGCCGGGCTGGTCATCGATTTCTCCAAGCACGTGTCCAGCGTGCTGGACGTGAACGCCGAAGAGCGCACGGTGACGGTGGAGCCCGGCATCGTGCTGGACCACCTGAACGCGCAGCTGAAGAAGCTGAAGCTCTGGTATCCGGTCGACGTGTCGACCGCGGCCCAGGCCACGCTGGGCGGCATGGCCGGCAACAACTCCTGCGGCAGCCGCAGCATCGCCTACGGCAACATGGTGCACAACGTGCTGGGCGCGCAGGCCTGGACCTCCGACGGCACGCTGCACGACTTCGGCCGCTTCGAGAACGCGACCGGCGCGGCCCGGGTGCTGGGCGAGCGGGTGCGCGACCTGGCGCTGGCCTTGAAGCCGGAGATCGAGGCGCGCTGGCCCAAGGTGCTGCGGCGCGTGGGCGGCTACAACCTGGACGTCTTCCACAACCAGAACGAGCGGCCCTACACCGACGACGGCAGCGTCAACCTGGCCCACCTGCTGGTGGGCAGCGAAGGCACGCTGGCCCTCACGCGCAGCCTCAAGCTGCAGCTGTCGGAACTGCCGCGCGCCAAGGTGCTGGGGGTGGTGAACTTCCCGACCTTCTACAAGGCGATGGACTCGGCCCAGCACATCGTCAGGCTAGGCGCCGACGGCACGCTGACGGCGGTGGAACTGGTCGACCGCACGATGATCGAGCTGTCGCTGCAGAACCCGGCCTTCGCGGCCACGGTGCGGACCGCGCTGATCGGCCAGCCCGACGCCGTGCTGCTGGTGGAATTCTCGGGCGCCGACAAGGCCGCCCTGGCCCGCAAGCTGAAGGAGCTGGAAGCGCTGATGGGCGACCTGGGGCTGCCGCACTCGGTGGTGCTGATGACCGACGAAGCGCCGCAGAAGGCGTTGTGGGAAGTGCGCAAGGCCGGCCTCAACATCATGATGAGCCTCAAGGGCGACGGCAAGCCGGTCAGCTTCATCGAGGACTGCGCGGTGCCGCTGGAGCACCTGGCCGAATACACCGACGCCTTGACCCAGGTCTTTCGCCGCCATAACACCAAGGGCACCTGGTACGCCCACGCTTCGGTCGGCACGTTGCACGTGCGGCCCATCCTCGACATGCGGCGCAACGGCGCGCCGGAGATGCGGCACATCGCGGAAGAGGCGTCGGCGCTGGTGCGCAAGTACAAGGGCGCGTACAGCGGCGAGCACGGCGACGGCCTGTGCCGCGGCGAGTGGATCAAGTGGCAGTTCGGCCCGGCCATCGACTCCGCCTTCGGCGAGATCAAGCGCCTGTTCGACCCGCTCGAGCTGCTGTGCCCGCAGCGCATCGTCAACCCGCCGCGCATGGACGACACGCGGCTGATGCGCTTCCCGCCCACCTACAAGGTGATCCCGCTGCAGCCTGCGCTGGACTGGCGGGCCTGGGACGTGCAGAACGATCCCGCCACCGAAAGGACCACCGCGCCCGGCACCGGCGGTGACCCGGCCCAGGGCTTCGCCAAGGCGGTGGAGATGTGCAACAACAACGGCCACTGCCGCAAGTTCGACGCCGGCACCATGTGCCCGAGCTACCGCGTCACGCGCGACGAACAGCACCTGACGCGCGGCCGCGCCAACACGCTGCGGCTGGCCATGAGCGGCCAGCTGGGGCCGGACGGCCTGGCCAGCGAAGCGGTGCGCGAGGCCATGGACCTCTGCGTCAGCTGCAAGGGCTGCAAGCGCGATTGCCCGACCGGCGTCGACATGGCGCGCATGAAGATCGAGTTCCTGCATGCCGACCGCAAGAAGAACGGCTGGTCGCTCAAGGACAAGCTGGTCGCCCGCCTGCCGGACTACGCGGCGAGTGCCTCCCGCATCGCGGGACTGCTGAACCTGCGCAACAAAAGCGGTGCGCTGGCGCTGCTGGGCGAAAAGCTGCTGGGCTTCTCGGCCAGGCGTTCGCTGCCCGAATGGCAGAGCCGCCACTTCTTCAACAGCGGCGTGACCGGCGCCAGCCGCGACGAGGTGCTGGCGGCGGCGCGGCCGGTGGTGCTGTTCGTCGACACCTTCAACGGCTTCTTCGAGTCCGGCAACGCCCAGGCCGCTTTTGAGGTGTTGCAAGCGGCCGGCTACACGGTCCACGTCGCAGCCAAGCACGGCGGCGACGGCAAGCACCTGTGTTGCGGCCGCACCTACCTGGCCAGCGGCATGGTCGACGAGGCCAAGGCCAAGGCCGGCGAACTGCTGGCGGCCATGGAGCCCTTCGTGGCCAAGGGCATCCCGGTCGTGGGGCTGGAACCGTCCTGCCTGCTGACGATGCGCGACGAGATGACGGCCATGGGATTCGGCGCGCCAGCCCAGGCGCTGGCCCAGCAGGCGCTGCTGCTGGAGGAATTCCTGGCCCGCGAGGCCGAGGCCGGCCGGCTCGATGCCCTGCGCAGCAAGCTGAAGCCGCTGGCGCAACCCGTCCTGGTGCATGGCCACTGCCACCAGAAGGCCTTCGGCGCGGTGTCGCCGGTGCTCGAGGTGCTGAAGCTGATCCCCGGTGTGCAGCCGCAGCTGATCGAATCGAGCTGCTGCGGCATGGCCGGCAGCTTCGGCTACGAGGCCGGCCACCACGCGGTGTCGATGCAGATGGCGGAGCTCAGCCTGCTGCCTGCGGTGCGCGCGGTGCCCGACGCGATCGTGGTGGCGGACGGCACCAGCTGCCGGCACCAGATCCATGATGGGGCGCAGCGCACGGCGATCCATGCCGCAGTTCTCCTGAACATGTCATTGCGGGCCTGACTCCCGGGCCAGGCCCGGGGCAGGCCCGGCGGTCCATGCCGGCGCGTTAGCATGCACAATGCTGCCGTGACGACGACGCCCTGCATCATCCGCGCCGCCCTTCCCTCCGACGAGCCCGCGTGGCGCCAGTTGTGGCGAGGTTATTGCGACTTCTACGAGGCGCCGGTGCCCGACGAGGTCACCAACCGCACCTGGAAGCGCATCCTCGATCCCGATGCGCAGGTCATGTGCCTGGTGGCCGAAGTGGAGGGCAAGGTGTACGGCTTCGCCAACTGCGTGGTGCACGAGAACACCTGGGAGACCCAGGCGGTGTGCTACCTGGAGGACCTGTACGTGACCCCGTCCGGGCGCGGCCGCGGCATCGGCGGTTCGCTGCTCGAGTGGCTGCGCAATGCCATGCGGGCCGAAGGCTGGGCCCGCCTCTACTGGATGACGAAGGCCGACAACGCGCAGGCGCGCCGCCTGTACGACCGCTTCGCCCAGACCGACGACTTCGTGCGCTACGTGATCCGGCAGAAATGATCCGAGCCGGTCCGCTGCGCCTGCGCCTGTTCCTGCTGGCAGCCTGCGGGCTGTTGCCGCTGGCGCTGGTCGCGGGCGTGGTGCTGGCCTACCTGACCGGCGAACGCGAGCGCGACGCCCGGCAGGCGGCGGTGGCGGTCTCGCGCGCCATGGCCTCCGCGCTCGACGCCGAGTTGCGCGCCACCGCCAGCGTGCTGCAAAGCATTTCCTTGTCCGATGAACTCCGACCTGCCCGCCTGGCCGACTTCCACGCCCTGGCCCGCCGCGTGGCGGAGGGCCAGGGCTGGCGCGCCATCGTGCTGGCGGACGGCACCGGCCAGGTGCTGCAGAACTCGGGGCTCGCCCCCGACGCCAGCAGCGCGCAGCCGGTCGACCCGGAAAGCATGGCGCGCGTCGTCGCCACGCGCGAACCGGTGGTGGGCCGCGTGGCCGAGGGCCGCTACCAGCACGGCCCCGCTTTCGCCGTGCGGGTGCCGGTGCTGCGCCAGGGCCAGCTGACCTATGTTCTGTCGGCCATCATCCCGGTGGAAAAAGTGCTGGCGCTGCTGCGGCGGCAACGGCTGCCCGCCACTTCCGTGGTGTCCGTCTACGACCAGGACTACAACCGGGTGGCGCGCTCGCGCGAGCATGCGAGCCCGCGGCCCTCGCCGTCCCTGCAGGCACTGCTGGACACCGGCGCCAGCGAAGGCAGCGGCACCAGCACTACGCTGGAAGGCGTCGCCAGCCAGACCGGCTTCAGCCGCCTGCCGTGGGCCAACTGGGTGGTGGCCACCGGCATCTCGGTAGCGGACGCCAATCGCGGACTCTATGGCGTGCTGGGCGCGGTCGGCGGCGGCCTGCTGGTTTCGCTGGCGCTGGCCGCCTTCGTCGCGTGGCACTTCGCCCGCAGCGTCACCGAGCCGATCGACGCACTGAAGGGCGCGGCCGACGCATTGGGCCGCGGCGAGCCGGTGGAACTGCCGACCCTGCGGATCGCCGAGCTGCAGGAGGTCGCGACAGCCCTGCGCCAGGCCTCCGAAGCGCGCGACCACGCGGCGCAGGAGCGGCAGCGCTCCGAGGAAGAGCGAGAGAGCCTGCTGGCCCGCGCCACCGAGGCGCTGCACCTGGCCGAGGACGCGGGCCGCAGCAAGGACGAATTCCTGGCCATGCTGGGGCACGAACTGCGCAACCCGCTGGCGCCGATGGCGACCGCGCTGCACCTGATGGCGCGCAAGGGCGACGAGCGCACCCGCGCCGAGCGCGAGGTGATGGAGCGCCAGGTCGGGCACATGAAGCGGCTGGTGGACGACCTGCTGGACGTGTCGCGCATCACCAGCAAGCGCCTGGAGATGCGCTTCGAGCCGCTGCGGCTGACCGAGGTGGTGCGGCAGGCCGCCGCCGGCGTGCAGCCGGTGCTGGGGCGGCGCCGCTTCACGCTGGACATCTCGCCCGCGGGCGAGGAGCTCTGGGTGTCGGGCGACGAAGTGCGGCTGGGACAGGTACTCAACAACCTGCTGGCCAACGCGATCAAGTTCACCGGCCCGCAGGCGCGCATCGCACTGCGGCTGCGCCGCCACGGCAACGACGCCGAAGTGCGGGTGGAAGACGACGGCCCGGGCCTGGCGCCCGAAGTGCTGGCCCATCTGTTCGAGCCGTTCTACCAGGCGCCGCAGGGCTCCGACCGCTCGCGCGGCGGCCTGGGGCTGGGCCTGGCCATCGTGCGCAGCCTGGTGGAAATGCATGGCGGCACCGCGCTTGCAGACAGCGCCGGCGAAGGCCAGGGCAGCAGCTTCACGGTACGCCTGCCGCTGGTGGCCGCGCCCTTCCTGGAAGCGGCGGCGCAGCCGGCGGCCGAGGCCCAGGACCGCATCGGCCGCGTGCTGGTGGTCGACGACAACCAGGACGCCGCCGACACCGCCGCCGCGCTGCTGGACCTGGCCGGCTACGAGGTGAAGGTGGCCTACGATCCCGCCGCCGCCTTGCGCCTGCTGGACGAGTTCACGCCCGGCGTGGCCCTGGTCGACATCGGCCTGCCGGGCATGAGCGGCTACGAGCTGGCCGGCCGGTTGCGCGATCACCCTAACGGCCGCGAGGCCGTCCTGGTGGCGCTCACCGGCTACGGCACGCAAGCCGATATCGTTCGGGCGGAGCAGGCCGGCTTCGCCCGGCACCTGGTCAAGCCCGCAGCGCCCGACGTGCTGCTGGCAGTGGTGGAAAAAGGCATGCAGCGGCCCGCGCCGCAAGGAAAAATACCATGAATCGAAGACGTTCCCTCCTGCTGCTGGCGGCCCTGCCGCTCGCGGCCCGCGCGCAAGCGCCCGCGCCGGTGCGCCTGCGCGGCACCATCGAAGCGCTCTCGCCCACGCGCCTGACACTGCGGCAGCGCAGCGGCGAGCGCGTCGAGCTGGCGCTGGCCCCCGGCCTCGCCGTGACCGAGGTCTACCCGGTCACGCTGGGCGACATCCACGCCGGCAGCTTCGTCGGCGTCGGCGCCACGCCGCAGGCCGACGGCACCCAGCGCGCGATCGCAGTGGCGCTGTTTCCCGAAGCGATGCGCGGCAGCGGCGAAGGCCACTATCCGTTCGACTTCGTCCCGCAGGGCACGATGACCAATGCGACCGTGGCCGGCGTCGCCGAGGCGCCGGACGGCGAGCGCCTGCAACTGACCTACCCGAACGGCCGCCAGACCATCGTGGTGCCACCCGGGGCGCCGGTCATCAGCTTCCGCCCCGGCGACCGCGGGCTGCTGGCGGTGGGCGGCGGGGTGTCGCTGACCGCGCAGCTGGTCGACGGCCAGCCGACGGCGACGCGCATCAGCGCCGGCCGCAACGGTTTCACGCCGCCGTACTGACGGCAGAGCCGCACGCCTCGGCCGGAGATTTTTCCTACCCTGATTGGCTCCGCCGCGCCATTGCGGGGCCGTGCTGCCCTTGTCCACACTGCAGCGAGCGTGGGGCGCGCGTTGCTTCCCGCTGACCTTGTCACCGTGGAGGCACCATGACCATCGGGATTCAATCGTCCCTGCAAATCCTCGTCACCCGTTCCGAGAAAACGCTGACGCTGGCCGAGTCCTGCAACGGCTCGCTTTCGTTCCTGCTGAAGGCCCCCGTGCTGGCCGGCTGCGACGACGGCGGCGCCGCGCGCGGCACCTATGCCTGCGGCAAGTGGCTGCAGGACAAGGCCGACGCCATCGCCGGCGCCACGCCGTGGTCGGAAGACCCGTGGGCCAGCCCGTACGGGCCCTTCTTCCTGCCGCTGCATGAGGCCGGGAGCGGGCAGTACAGCAGCTTCGCCATCCACGGCACCCGCGGCCCGGTGTTCGGCGGGTTTCCCAAGCCCCCGCTGCCGCTCGGCCTGGCCGGCTTCTTCCTGGAGCCGCAGCCTTCGCGCTACCTGTTCTGCGCGCCCGGCAGCCTTCGGCTGGCCAACCACCACCTCGCGCAGCTGTTCGACCTGACGACGCGGGCCCGCTACGTGCGCGCGCCGATGACGGTCACGGTCAGGTAAGCAGCGACCCCAGCGCGCCGCCGGCTTCTTCCAGCCGGCGCTGCGCCGCCTCGGCATCCAGCCCCAGGCGCGCCATCACGATGGCCGTTTTCACGTGGCCGCCGGCCGCGTCCAGCAGCGTCACCGCTTGCTCGCGCGGCAGGCCCAGCGTGTCCATCAGGATGCGCTCGCCGCGGTCCTGCAGCTTCTGGCAGGTGACCTGCAGGTCCACCATCAGGTTGCCGTAGACCTTGCCGGTCTGCACCATGGCGGCGGTGCTCAGCATGTTCAGCACCATCTTGGTGGCGGTGCCGGCCTTCATGCGGGTCGAGCCGGTGATGACCTCCGGCCCCACCAGCGGCGCGATCACGACGTCGTGCTCCTGCAGCAGCTGCCCGGACGGCGGCGTGCACAGCAGGAAGCCGGTGCGCGCGCCGCGCTCGCGGGCCCGCTGCAGCGCGCCGTGCACGTAAGGGGTGGTGCCGGAAGCGGCGATGCCCAGCACGAAATCGTTTTCGGCGATGTTGCGTTCGTCCATCGCCTGGGCGCCGTCTTCGGGGTGGTCCTCGGCGCCTTCCTGCGCGCGCAGCAGGGCTTCGTAGCCGCCGGCGATCACGCCCTGCACCAGGTCCGGCTCGGTGCGGTAGGTGGGCGGCATTTCGGAGGCGTCCAGCACGCCGAGCCGGCCGGAGGTGCCGGCGCCGACATAGATGAGGCGGCCGCCGCTGCGCAGCCCATCGACGATCAGGTCGACGGCGCGGGCGATCTGCTGGCGCTGCGCGCCCACGGCGGCCGCCACCAGGCGGTCCTCGGCGTTGATCAGGTCGACGATGTCCAGCGTCTCCATCTGGTCGATGCGGGCGCTGCGTGGATTGCGCTGCTCCGTCAGCCGGCGGTCGATGTCGTCAGGCATAGGGGTCCATGGTAGAGGCAACTGCAATCCTCGCGCCGCCATGGGGGTGAAGCTGTAGGAACAGCCAGTCATTGGGTGTGGGGCCGCTGGCCCCGACGCGACGAGCCGCGACCCCGGGCTCAGCCGGGTGCTGCTGCCGCGAGCCAGGCGAAGCGCGGCTGCAAGCGGCCATCGACTTCGATCTCCTCGAAGAACATCGCGTGCGGCCGCACCCACCAGCCGGTGTCGTTGTAGAGGGGACGGTAGACCACCAGCGGCTCGTGGCTTTCGCTGTGGCGCGCCACGCCCACCACTTCGTATTCGCCGCCCTTGTAGTGGCGGTAGCGGCCCAGGGGCGTGGGTGGGAGAGGCGGCAGGTCGGACATGGTGAGGGGCGGTGGCGACTCAGAAAGAGGAACGGGCGAGGCTGCGCACGCGCAGTCACGAGAGCAGCAACAGGGCCAGCCCCACCGCCGCCGGCAGCGCCTGGACGAACAGGATCTTGCGGCTGGCCGTGGCCGCGCCGTACAGGCCCGCCACCAGCACGCACGCCAGGAAGAAGACCTTGACACCGAAGCCGGCGCTGCCGAGGCTGAGGCCCCACAACAGCCCCGCGGCGAGGAAGCCGTTGTACAGCCCCTGGTTCGCGGCCAGCACCTTGGAGGCCTGCGCCTGCTCCAGCGTCTGGCCGAAGGCGCGCAAGCCCGCCGGCTTGTCCCACAGGAACATCTCCAGCACCAGGAAGTAGGCGTGCAGCAACGCGACCAGCGCGACCAGGATGTTTGCAATCATGTGTGTTCTCCTCGTGTTCTTTTGACGACGCGATTGTGAACGCTGCGGCGGCG
>JAQGMU010000098.1 GCA_028292195.1 Ramlibacter sp.
CGGCCATATCGCATCCAACACGGACGCATCCCGATGGGCCGGCATCCTCGCCGGTTTCCTGGATTCGCTGCAATGAGGCTACAGCTGGACTTGCCGCGGGTCGCGCCAGCCTGCTGCGCCAGCGCACGGGCATCAGGAGGCCCCGGCGCGCGAGCGCAGCGGCCGCGCCAGGCGCGCGCCTTGCTGGAGCCAGAATGCCGGGTCGGTGCCTTCAAAGCGGCGTGCCGCGTTCTTCATGTGGCGAGCCGCACTCTGGCGGGCGCGAACCGCATCCGCTGACGCGACGGCCGCCACCATGGCCGCATGTTCGTTGCGCACTTCCGCCGTGGCACCGCGGCATAGCGACGGTGGATCATGATCCCGGCTCGAGGCCGGGATGACATGCGGGTGTCACTCCGGCTGGATATTGTTCCGCCGGATGAACTGCCCCCAATGCTCGCGCTCCTTGCGCAGGTCCGCGGCAAATTCCTCCGGCGTATCGAGCACCGGGATCAGCGCCTGCTGCTCCAGCCGCTGCACCACCGCCGGCGTGCGCAGCGCCTTCCCCACCTCCACGGCCAGCCGCTTCAGGATGGCCGGCGGCACTCGTGCCGGCGCCATCACGCTGAACGAAGTCCAGGCCCGCACCTGGCCGTAGCCGGCCTCGGCCAGCGTAGCCACGTTCGGCAGCAGCGGCGTCTTCTGGTTCACCGCCAGCGCGACCACCTTGCCGGCCTTGACGTGCTGCTCGATGCTGGCCAGGTCGGTGAACATGAACTGCAGCCGGCCGCTCAGCAGGTCCTGGTAGGCCGGCGCCACGCCCTTGTACGGCACGTGCGTGTAGCGCGCGCCGGTGGCGTCCTCCAGCATGCGCACGCCTATGTAGACCGGGCTGCCGACGCCGGCGGAACCGTAGAAGAACTTGCCGGGCTGCTGGCGGCCGGCTTCGATCATCTCGGCCAGCGTCTTCCAGCCGGCGGCGGACGACGCCACCACCACCATCGGCGCCATCACGCCGCGCGTGACCGCCGCCAGGTCGCGGTCGGCATCGAAGGGCATCGTCTTGTACAGCGCCGGATTGATGCCCAGCGAGGAATTCGACGCGACCAGGATCGTGTAGCCGTCAGCCTCCGCCTTGGCCACCAGGTCGGCGCCGATGTTGCCGCTGGCGCCCGGCTTGTTGTCGACCACGAAGGGCTGCTTCAGCTGCTCGGTGAGCGCCTGCGCCAGGATGCGGCCGAACACGTCGGTGCCGCCGCCGGGTGAAGACGGGACGATCACGCGCACCGGGTGCGTGGGCCAGTTCTCCTGCGCCGAGGCCGCGCCCCACGGGAGCACCGCTGCGGCCACCGCGGCGATGACCAGCGCTCTCATGATTGCGCCTGCGCCTTCCACAAGGCCCACGGCCGCTCGACCTGGCCTTCGGTGCTGGCCATCGCAGCCTCGGCTTCCTTCGGCGTCAGGTACTCGGGGTCACCGAGCTGCATCGCCTGCGCCTGCACGCGCGCGTTGACCTCGGCATACACCGCGCGGTAGACGGCCAGCTTGAGCGAAGGCGCCACGGTGGTCGAACCGTGGCCGCGCATCAGCACGAAGCTGGCGCTGCCCAGGCTGTCCGCCAGCGCGCGGCCCAGGCGGTCGTCGCGCACCAGCAGGTCGCTGCCGTCACCGGCCGCAGTGCGAATCTCGAACAGCGGCGCACCGGCACCCAGGAAACCGCTCATGTGGCAGATCGGCTGCAGCCGCGCGCTACGCGAAACGGTGAACGGCAGCACGGCCGGCGAATGGCTGTGGACCACCGCCATCACGTCCGGGCGGGCGCGGTAGATCGCGCCGTGGATGAAGCGCTCCAGGTAGACCCGGCGGTCGCCGGCATCGAGCGGCGTGCCGTCCAGCGCGAACTGCAGGATGTCCTCGGGCCGCACCTGCCCCGGCGCCATGTTGCGCGCCAGCAGGAAGCGGTCGGCCGCCGCGTCGTTGCGCGCGCTCACGTGCCCGAAGGCATCGAGCACGCCCTGGCCGGCCAGGATGAGGTTGGCGGTGACCAGGTCCTCGACGAGGGCGGCGGCAGGCCGGGTGGAATAAAGGGCCATGGTTTGCTCCTGCTCAGATCTTCGCCATCTCGTAGGTGGTCGGGGCGAACAGCTCCTCCACCGCGAGCCGTCGTGGCGACAGCCCCTGCGCGTGATGATGCGCCAGGAAGGCCTCCAGCGTCGCGCGATTCGCCTCCACGCCATAGGGCCAGTAGTCGTGTCCCATCAGCTGCCGCGTGGTGGCGAGCAGTTCCTCCAGGAAGGGCAGCGAAGCCTTGGGCGCCGACGGATCCGCCAGCCGCTCCAGCGCGATCGCCTTGGCGGCGTCGAAGGCCTTGTACAGCGCCACCGGCAGCCAGGGATGAAGCGCCGCCAGTTCCTTGCGCACGCCGAGCACGTGCATGATCGGAAAGATGCCGGTGCGGCGGAAGTAGTCCTGCGCCGCCGCGGTGGGGTCGGCATGGAGCCAGGCCACCTGCGGATTGCGGCCGAAGCAGGACGGCGCGCGCGGCCCGATGAAGGCGTCGAGGTCGCCGCGATCCAGCATGGCCGACAGCGTGTCACCCGTGGGGGCCTCTTCGACGACCACGCCGGCAGGCAACTGCACGCGCAGCTTCTCCGGCCGGCCCGGCCTCTCGATGCCGCCCCGCACCCAGGTCACGTCGGTGGGCGCGATGCCGTGCTCGTCCTGCAGCAACGCGCGGGCCCAGACGTTGGCCGTCAGCTGGTACTCGGGCAGGCCGACGCGCTTGCCGCGCAGGTCGGCGGGGCTGGCGATGCGGTCGCGCCGGACGTAGATGGCGGTGTGGCGGAAGGCGCGCGACAGGAACACCGGCACCGCCACGTAAGGGCAGCCGCCCTGCGCCACCTTCAGCGCGTAGCTGGAAAGCGAGAGTTCGCTGACGTCGAACTCGCCGCCGCGGAAGGCGCGAAAGAAGGCTTCCTCCGGCGACAGCGTCATGAAGATGGGATCGACGCCGTCGATGCGGACGCTGCCGTCCTGCAGGGCGCGGGTGCGGTCGTAGTCGCCCATGGCAACGGACAGCGTCAGCTTGGTGGTCATGCGCGGGCTCCCTGGTGCCGCGGCGATTCTGCCCCAACGGCCCGGGCATGGTGCCCGCGGCGGCAGCCCGACGGCTTGCCTTATAATTGCAGGCTTCGCCGGAGTAGCTCAGTTGGTAGAGCAGCGCATTCGTAATGCGAAGGTCGGGGGTTCGATTCCTCTCTCCGGCACCAGTTCACCAGCAAGGCCCGCTATCCCGAGGTAGCGGGCCTTTTCTCCAGGTGGGCCGGCCGGAGCAACTGTCCCGCTCCATCCTCGAGGCGCAGCAGTTCCAGGTCGAAGACGGTGATCGCCGCCCGGACCGCGGCGAGATCGCGCTGCGCGCAAGCCGATGCAACGAGGCCGCAGGCCTCGGCAAGCGCGGTCGCTCCTATCATCAAGCTGGCGCCCCTGATCAGATGTACGAAGTGCTCGACTTGGCCTGGATCGTCCGCCGCCGCGACACGGCGCAGGTCGGCCGCGTCGATGGCAGTCGCGCCCAGGAACTCGGCCAGGGCGGCCGCCTGATCGTCGACACTCCCGCCGCAGGACTCGGCGAGCCGCCCGAGGTCGATCGCGCGGCGACCCTGGGCTTCGAATGATGGCAGGGGAACAAACAAGCCCAGTTTTTCACCGATCTGCGCAAGGCTGGCGGGCTTGACCAGGCAGTCGTCCATCCCGGCTTCACGGCAGGCGGCCACCACCGCAGGCTGGGCATCCGCGGTACAACCGATGATCGCGATCCGGCTCTTGGCCCGCGGCCCTTCCTCGCTGCGGATCCTGGTCGCGAGCTCGTAGCCGCTCATTCCCGGCATATTGCAGTCCAGCAACAGGGCGCCGAACCTGCCGCTTCGCCATGCGGCCAACGCACTGTTTCCATCCTCCGCGCATTCCGCCGCATAACCCAGCGCGCTCACCTGGCTCATGAGCATCGTGCGGTTCGTCGGATGGTCGTCGACCAGCAGCAGCAGGGTCCCTTCCGCTTCCGCCTGTCTCACGCCGGGCGCCACGCGCCGGGACTTCATCAGCGTCGCCAGGGCCTCATGGCCCGATTCCTGGGGAACGGGAGCGCCGGAGGTGTCGCGGGGAATGGCGAGGGCGATCGAGAGAACCAGCGTGGTGCCCCGTCCCAGCTCACTGGACATCTCCACTGTTCCACCCATCAGTTCCGCGAGCCGCCGGCAAATCACCAGCCCCAGCCCCGTGCCGCCGAAGCGGCTGCTGGTCTCGATGGTGCCCTGGGCAAAGGGCTTGAACAGGCGGGCCAGGTGCTCCGCCGTGAGGCCGATCCCGGTGTCCTGCACGATGACCCGCAAGGCGTCGATGCCCGCTGCCCGGGACACGAGTTCGACGCGGACCTCGACGCTGCCCCGTTCGGTGAACTTGATGGCGTTGTTGAGGAAATTGTTCAGGATCTGGCCCAGGCGCGCCGGATCGAAGCGCAGTTGCGGACTGATGGCCGGATCGATGCGGGTGCGCAATGCGAGGCCCCGCTTGGACGCCGTCTGCCGATGCACGCGGCAGGCGCGCTCGACGACGTGGGCTATCGAAGCCGTCACGACGTGAAGCTCCAGGCAGTGGGCCTCGATCTTGGAAAAGTCCAGGACATCGTCGACGATGGCCAGCAACTCACGTCCGGATTCGCGCACCGTCGCCAATGTGGATTGCTGCTCGCTGTCCAGCGGGCTCAGGCTGAGAAGCTCCAGCAATCCCAGCAGCCCGTTCATGGGCGTGCGTATCTCGTGGCTCACCGTGGCGAGGAAGGCGCTCTTGGAACGGCTGGCATCGTCGGCCTTTTCCACCGCCGCCGCCAGGACCCGATTGGACAGCTGCAGTGTCTCTTCAGCGTCCTTCAGGTCCGTGACGTCGGTGTCGACGCCGACCCAGAATTCGATGGCGCCATCGGCGCCGAAGACTGGTGAACCCCGGCAGGACATGGTCCGGTAACGGCCGTCAGCCCCGCGCAGCCGGCGCAATCCATGGAACGGAGAACGCGTCTCGAGCGCCTGGCGCCAGACCTCCAGCGCCGCCTCCCGGTCCTCGGGATGCGTCGCCTCGAGGCGAGCCCCGCGGACGGCCCAACTTTCAGGTGTGCCGCCCAGGAGGTCATACCAGGCCCGGTTGGCGAAGGTCAAATGCGCGCCGGTCGCATCGACCGTCCAGATAATCAGCGGCGCCTGCTCGGCCAGGGTGCGAAACAGGGCCTCCTGTCGCACCAGGGCGGCGGTCCGCTGCTTCACTTTCTGCTCCAGGCCGGCATTGGCGGCTTTCAGCTCATTCAGCAGCGACGCGTTCCTGGATTCCGCATCGACGAGCGCGCTGACGTCCAGGATGTGGGCGAAGCGCGCGGACCGGCCCAGGTAGGGCAGCGGCCTGGACAGGGCCTGAATGCGGAACTCACTGCCGTCCTTGCGGCGGTGCCGGGCCCCGTTCTCACGACCTTCAAACCCGGCTTGCTGGCGTAGGAGCAGCTGGGGACCTTCCGATTCGACACGGAGATCGAACAAGGTCAGCTTCAGGAATTCCTCCCGCAGATAGCCGTACTGGTCGAGCGCCGCCTGGTTGACGTCGAGGAAACCCATGGTGTCGCTGTCGAAGATCCACATCGGCACCGGAGCCAGGTCGAACATCAGCGCGTACGCTGCACGGTTGTGCGGGACCGCGTCTTCGCCAGGGCCGGTGGGTCCGCTGGAAATCGTCACGCCTGCCCGCCGAACGGGATCGCCTCGTCTGCCGTGGCAGGGGTCGCCACGGTGCCCTTGCCATCCCTGTCGGCCGGGTTGGGAAGCCCCGGGGCGCGGATTTCAATGGACATGGCGTGGGCGACCTGCGGTGCGGGAGAGAGCTTGCACTGTCGCACGAACAGCCTGCCGCGCACCAAGTTATTTCCTCGTCGCCCGGGGAACTATCCCGAATAACCGATTTGTCTTCAGCATCGCAGTTTTCTCTTTCAGTGATCTCCCGCAGCTCAGAGCGATCTTCGGCAGGGATATAGCCCGCGAGCTCCTGGCCGACGTCAGGCCGGCAACATGAATCCGGCAAAGAAAGCCGCCAGCTCCGCATGCGCGTGCAAGGGCAGCACGTGGGCGATGTACTGGTCGGGACGCACGACCACCAGGGCCCCCTGCGCTCGGTCTATGCCCCGCAAGGCGAAGATGTCCTGCCCGTGTCCCGGATCCGGGCTGAAGACTTTTTCATAGTCGCGCAAACCGTAGCGCCCCTTGCGTGGCAGCAGCAAGGCGGGCAGGGATCCGATCGCCAGTTCCCGGTGCCCCTGCTGGAAGATCGCCCGCACGTCGAACACCGCATCGATGTCCTGGCCAGTGCGGGTGTACCGGCGTACCGGCGAGTCAGGCGACTCCTCCAGGAACCTGCACAGCCCGCGGACACCCCGCTGCGCGTCCGGACCATCGTCCGCGCCGGCAAATGCGTACAGGCGCCAGCGACCGTCGGCCTTGCCGGCATGTCCCAGCTGCACCGGCCTGGCATCCGTGATGCGCACCACCGGGGCCGAATGAAAGCGCGTGCCGATCACGAAGCCGGTGGCCAGTTGCTGGTGCGCGGCTTCCCCGCAGATGACGGAAGGGCGGTAGTGCGTGCCCATGCCGGCGGTGAAGCGGCCGTGCCGCTCGAAGTAGTGCTGGAACTCCTTCGGGTCCACGCCCTCGGATTCGCCGCCGCCGCCGCCCTGGCTGGCCCGGTCGCTGAACATCCTGGCCCACTCCCGGTCGAAGTCGATCAGCTCCTGCGCGACGACCTGGCGCTCGGCCGAATACGTGTCCAGCAAGCCGGGTGCGCACTGCTTCCTGAGGACCGACGCGAGTTTCCAGCCCAGGTTGAAGGTGTCCTGCATGGAGAAATTCATGCCCTGCCCGGCTTTCGGGCTGTGGGTATGGCAGGCGTCGCCGGCGATGAACACGCGCGGCAGCCGCGAGCCGACCTCGTGCGCGGGCACATCGTCGTACTTGTCGCAGATGCGCTGGCCGATCTCGTAGACCGACCACCAGGGAACTTCCTTCACGTCCAGCACATGGGGGTGCAGGATGCGCTGCGCCGCGGCGATGAGCTGGTCGAGCGTGATATTGCGGCTGGCGACCCGCTCCTCGTCGCCCAGCTTGTCCATCTCCACGTAGAGGCGCACGAGATAGCCGCCTTCACGCGGGATCACCAGCAGGTTGCCGTGCGCGGACTGCACCGCCACCTTGTAGCGGATGTCCGGAAAGTCGGTCACGGCCAGCATGTCCATCACGCCCCACGCGTGATTCGCCGAGTCGCCCACCAGCTGGCGGCCGATGGACTTGCGCACCGCGCTGCGCGCACCGTCGCAACCGACGACATAGCGCGCCTGCACCGTTTCCACCTGGCCCGCATGCGCGCCGTCCGTTCGCTCCATCCGCACCGTGACGGGGTAGTCCGCGGCACCGCGGTCCACCGCGACATCCAGGAAGCGGCGGGAATAGTGCGGCTCCAGCCGGCTCGGCGACTTGCGCATGGCATCCAGGTAGAAGTCATGCACCCTCGCCTGGTTCAGCACCACATGGGGAAACTCCGACAGGCCGTCTTCCGTGTCCTGCACGCGCCCGTGGCGCACGATCTTCCCGGCCTCCTTCTCGTCCGGCTTCCAGAAGGTCACTTCATTGATCCAGCAGGCCTCCTTGAGGACCCGCTCGCTGAAATCGAAGGCCTCGAACATCTCCATGGTCCGGCAGGCAATGCCGTCGGCCTGCCCCATTAGCAAGGGGCCGTCCTTCTGTTCGACGATGCAGGTCCGGATGTCCGGGAACGCCGCCAGCTGCGCCGCCAGCGTCAGGCCCGCGGGCCCGCAACCGACGACCAGCACGTCCACTTGCGCCGGCGCCACGTCGCCGTGCGGGGCAGCCTGGGCGGACGCCTCGAGGGTGTTCGGATCACCGGGGCGGAAGCCGTTCAGGTGGAATTGCATGTCTCTGCTCCCGTGGTCCTGGACACGAAGTCTGGCCACTAAAACCTGGAACCGCAAGCCGC
>JAQGMU010000100.1 GCA_028292195.1 Ramlibacter sp.
ATGTCGACGCCGACCTGGTTGCTCGGCAGGTCCACGACCACGCGGCCGGAGCCGTCGGGCCCGCGGCGGAAGTCGATGTCACGCAGGGGCTGGGTGTCGCGGTTGCGGCTTTCGGCGAAAGCCTGCGCCGTTGGCGCGCCCGCGGAGGCCTGGCCCACCGCCTCCAGCGTCACCACCAGCGACTTGCCCTCGATCTGGGTGCGGTAGTTGGTGGCCTGCCGCAGGTTCAGCACCAGGCGCGAGCGGTCGGCGGCCTGCACCACGTTCACCGAGCGCAGGTTGCCGATGTTCACTTCGACCATGTTCTTGCCCAGGCCGTTGGTGGCGCCCGGCACGTCCAGCGCGATGCGCGCCGGCGACTGGATGGCGAAGCCGTTGGGCACCGCCGTCAGCGGCTCCGAGAAGTCGATTCGCACCACTTCGGCCCCGCCCTGGACGGAGCCCGTCACGTTCTCCACCACAGGCGCTGCCAGCAACGGACTGCTCCAGGCGGCTGCGAGCACGGCGGCAGCCACCAGGCTGCGCCAGCCCCGTTCGATTGTTATCTTCATTTCGACTTCTCCTGCAGTTGCAGTGACGCGTTTCTTTCAACCCATTCGCCGGCGGCATCCTGGACCAGCTCGCGCAGCACGACTTCCGATTCGCCCACCTTGGTGATGCGCCCGTAGTTCTGGCCGAGGTAGTTGCCCGGCCGCACCTGGTACAGCAGGTTGTCCACCCGCACCAGCGCGACCGGCTGGCCCTGTTTCAGCAGGCTTCCCACCATCGCCATGGAGTCCAGCGGGAAGGCTTCCAGCGGCTCCTTGCGGCGGTTCAATTCGGGCGCGAGCAGTGCCGCGCTGGCCGACGAGCTCTGTTGCGAGTCGCGCTTCAGGGCCTGGGCCAGCTTCTGGTTGCTGAACGGATCGATCGCGGCTTCCTGCGTGTAGTCCTGCGGCGTGAACTTCTTCGGCTCCGGAATCGGTTGCACGTTCGGCTTGGTCTGGGCCCGCTGTTCCTGCATCCACTTCTGGATTTCTTCCTGGTCGGAAGAGCCGCAGGCGCTGAGCGCGCCGGCCGCGGCGAGGGCGAGCAAGAGGGTATGCCTCATTTCTTCGCTCCCCCCTTCGGGGCGGCGGCCTTGCGCTGCGCGGCCACTTCGTCCGGGTCGAGGTAGCGGTAGGTCTTGGCTTGCGCTTCCAGCGCCAGCTTGCCGTCCGCCGCCGGGGAGACGTTCAGGTTGTTCAGGGTCACGATGCGCGAAAGGTGGGCGATGTCGGATGCGAAGGACCCGATGTCGTGGTAGCGGCCGGTCACGCGGACCGAAATCGGCAGTTCCGCGTAGTACTCCCTGACGCTCACCTGGCCCGGCCGGAACAGGTCGAAGTTCAGGCTGCGGCCCAGGCCGGCCTGGTTGATGTCGGACAGCAGGGCGTCCATTTCAGCCTTGCTGGGCAGCTGCTTTTCGAGCTGCGTCACGTATTGCTGGACCTGCTCGCGCTGCTTGCGCAGGGCGTCGAGGTTCACGGCCTGGACCAGCTTCTTCTTGTAGTCCTCGCGCAGGCCCAGTTCCTTCTTCTGTTCCGCGTCCAGCTCCTCGGCGGAGCTGGTCAGCCAGACGAACCAGAGGGCCACCACGATGGCGATGGTCACCGTGAGGCACAGGGCCGCCTTCGGGACGATCGGCCAGGAGGCGGGGTCGTTGGGGTTGAGCCCGCGGAACTGGGAGGCGATCTTCTCCTGGAACGCGGCAGTGTCGAACTTCGGTGCTGCGGTGGCCATGGGTCAGTCCGTTCTTGCGGTGGGCGGGAGATTGCGGTTCATCACTTCTTGGCCGAAGCCGGGGCAGCCGGCGCCATGGGCGCGACGGGCCGCGCGATGGAAGCGGTGTTGGCGGCGGCCACGGCGGCATTGGCCGGCCCGGTGGCGGTCGGCACGAGACCGGCCGCGGATGCCGCCGCCGAAGCGGCCTTCTGCGCTTCGCTCGCCTTGTTCAGCTTCACGCGCATGCTGAAGTTGGACACGCGGCGCTGGTCGCGCGGGCTCAGGGTGATGTTGGTCGCGACGATCTCGATCAGCTCGGGGCGCGTGATCCAGGGGCTGCCGGCACCCAGGTTGCGCAGCAGCTCGGACACGCGCTCGTTGGACTGGGCGACACCGGTCAGCGCCACCACGTCGCCTTGCTGCCGCATGCTCGTGAGGAACACGCCGTCCGGCAGCTGCCGCACGAGTTCGTTGAGCAGGTGCACCGGGATGTTGCGGTCGGCCTGCAGGTCTTCCACCGCCTGCTGGCGGGCCCGCAGCGCCGCGATCTCCTCCTGCAGGCTGGCGATGTCCTTGATCTGGGCTTCGAGCTTCTTGGTCTCGGCCAGCAGCATCTGGTTGCGGCTTTGCTGGTCGGAGATCTGCGCCGCGAACCAGAGATAGATGACGCCGGCGACCAGCGCGCCCGCGAAGGCCGAGGCCCCCAGGGCGGCGTAGAACATCTCGCGCCGGAGCTTGCGTGCCGCCTCCCGGTGCGGCAACAGGTTGATCAGTATCACTGCATGAACCTCCGCATGGCCAGGCCGCAGGAAGTCAGGTACGACGTGGCCTCACGCCGCACCTTCTTTTCACGCACGCCGTCGCCGATCTGCATGCCCTGGAACGGGTCGGCCAGCGCGCACGGGAACGAGGTCTGGGCGGTGATCGCTTCGGTCAGGCCCGCCAGGCCGGCCGAGCCGCCCGCCACCATGATGTGGTCGACGCGGTTGTGCGGCGTGCTGGTGAAGAAGAACTGCAGCGCGCGGGCCACTTCCTGCGCCATGCTGTCGACGAAGGGGCGCAGCACGCCCGACTCGTAGTCCTCGGGCAGCTCGCCGCTGCGCTTCTTGGCTTCCGCCTCCTCGGGCGAGAAGCCGTACTGGCGCACGATCAGCTGGGTGAGCTGGGCACCGCCGAAGGCCTGGTCGCGGTCGTACAGCACCTCGTCGTTGCGGATCACCTGCATGCTGGTGGTGGAGGCGCCCACTTCGAACAGCGCCACCATCTGGTCGCGGCCCTCGCTCGGCAGCGCCTCGATCAGGCGGCCGGCGGCGAGGCGCGAGGCATAGGATTCGACGTCGATGATCACCGGCTTCAGGCCGGCGGCTTCGGCCAGGCCCTGGCGGTCCTGCACCTTTTCCTTGCGCGAGGCGGCGATCAGCACCTCGACGTCGCCGGCGGACGTCGGGCTCGGGCCGACCACGCAGAAGTCGAGACTGACTTCGTCCAGCGAGAAGGGGATGTACTGGTTGGCTTCGGACTCGACCTGGACTTCCAGGTCCTGGTCGCTCATGCCGCCCGGCAGGATGATCTTCTTGGTGATCACCGCGGAGGCCGGCAGCGCCATCGCGACGTTGCGGGTGCGGGTGCCGCTCTTCTTGATGACGCGGCGCATGGCCTCGGCCACCTCGTCGAATTTCTCGACGTTGCCGTCGTTGATCCAGCCGCGCTCGAGAGGTTCGATGGCGCAGCGCTCCAGGATGAAGTTTCCATCTTTGCCGCGCCCGAGCTCCACGAGCTTGACGCTCGAGGAACTGATATCAAGGCCCAGCAGAGGGGCGGCTTGGCGGCTGAACAGTGAGCCGATTGAGATCAAAACGAGTCTCCCGGACACGCCCTATTTCAAGGCGTAACAAACTTAAGATTCCACTTGAATGCTAGCAGTAACACCCTTGTCCCACAAAGGAAAAATCCCATTTGGACCCCCTGCGCCGTTGTCAAAAACCGACGCGCCGGGATGCCATACTGCGACGGCTGCGGACCCGGCGCAAGGCGCGGCGCAGCGCTGCCCGCGCCGCCGGAGCACCTTTCGGCCGTGCTTTGAGCGGGCATTTGGCCGGCAGGGTCCGGCCCGGGATGAATGCATTTTTATAATGGGGCCGCGGGCCGCCCCGCTGGAGTTCTATGGCTTCCGATTCCCCTTCCGATACGCCCGGCCCGTCCGCCCGGCCCGCCTGGCAGCGCTTCCTGCTGCGATTCGCCGCCTGGACCTTCGGCCTGGCCTTCGCCCTGTTCGCAGTCATCTTCACCGTGGGCGGCGTCGCCCTGGCGGTCGCCTATCCCAACCTGCCGGACATCGGCGACCTGGCTGACTACCGGCCCAAGCTGCCGCTGCGCGTGTTCTCCGCCGACGGCGTGATGCTCGGCGAGTTCGGCGAGGAGCGCCGCAACCTGACGCCGATCGGCGAGATCCCGCAGGTGATGAAGAACGCCGTGCTGGCGATCGAGGACGCCCGCTTCTACGAGCATAGCGGCGTCGACTACAAGGGCATGCTGCGCGCGGCCATCGCCAACCTGGGACGGGTGAAGAGCCAGGGCGCCTCCACCATCACCATGCAGGTGGCGCGCAACGTCTACCTGTCGTCCGAGAAGACCTTCACCCGCAAGCTGTACGAAGTGCTGCTGACGTTCAAGCTGGAACACCTGCTCTCGAAGGACCAGATCCTCGAGATCTACATGAACCAGATCTTCCTGGGCAACCGGGCCTACGGCTTCGCCGCGGCCTCGGAGGCCTATTTCGGCAAGCCGATGAAGGAGATCAGCATCGCCGAGGCGGCCATGCTGGCCGGCCTGCCCAAGGCCCCGTCGGCCTACAACCCGATCAGCAACCCGTCGCGCGCCCGCGCCCGCCAGCTGTACATCATCGAGCGGATGGAGGAGGTCGGCTTCATCACCGAGGCCCAGGCCGACGCCGCCAAGAAGGAAGAACTGCACGTCCGCACCGGGCAGCAGACGACGGCGGTGCGCGCGGAGTACGTGGCCGAGATGGTGCGCCAGCTGGTCTACGCCCAGTACGGCGACGAGACCTACACCCGCGGCCTGAACGTCTATACGACCGTGAAGTCCAACGAGCAGGAAGCCGCGTACAAGGCCCTGCGCAAGGGCATCATGGACTACGAAAAGCGCCAGATCTACCGCGGCCCGGAACGCTTCGTCGACCTGCCCACCGAACCCAAGGAGCTGGACGACGCGATCGACGACGCCCTGGCCGAGCACCCGGACAACGGCGACGTGATGGCGGCGGTGGTGCTGGAAGTGAACGCCAAGAAGATCACCGCGGTGCGCCAGAACGGCGAGCGCTTCGAGATCGTGGGCCCCGGCCTGCAGGCCGCGCAGTCCGGCCTGTCCGACAAGGCCCAGCCGAAGATCAAGATCCGCCGCGGCGCCATCATCCGCGTGATGAAGACGCCCAAGGACACCTGGGAGATCACCCAGCTGCCCGAGGTGGAGGGCGCGTTCGTGGCGCTGGACCCGCGCGACGGCTCGATCCACGCGCTGGTGGGCGGCTTCGACTTCAACAAGAACAAGTTCAACCACGTGACGCAGGCCTGGCGCCAGCCCGGCTCCGGCTTCAAGCCCTTCATCTACTCCGCGGCGCTGGAAAAGGGCTTCTCGCCTTCCACCATCGTCAACGACGCCCCGCTGTTCTTCGACGCCGGCGTCACCGGCGGCCAGCCCTGGGAGCCGAAGAACTACGACGGCAAGTTCGAGGGCCCGATGCCGCTGCACACCGCGCTGGCCAAGTCCAAGAACATGGTGTCGATCCGCATCCTGCAGGCGGTCGGCACGCAGAACGCGCAGGACTGGATCACCCGCTTCGGCTTCGAGGCCGAGAAGCACCCGCCCTACCTGACCATGGCGCTGGGCGCCGGCTCGGTCACGCCGATGCAGATGGCCACCGGCTACGCGGTGTTCGCCAACGGCGGCTACCGCGTCAACCCGTGGCTGGTCACGCGCGTGACCGACCACAAGGGCAAGGTGCTGGTGGAAAGCCAGCCGCCGCTGCTCAACGAATCGGTGCGCGCCATCGATGCCCGCAACGCCTTCATGATGGACCGCCTGCTGCAGGAAGTGGCGCGGGTCGGCACCGCGGCGCGCTCGCAGCGCGACCTGAAGCGGCCCGACCTGTACGGCAAGACCGGCACCACCAACGACTCCATCGACACCTGGTTCAACGGCTTCCACCCGACGCTGGCGGCCATCGTCTGGATGGGATACGACACGCCGCGTTCGCTGGGCGACCGCGAAACCGGCGGCGGCCTGAGCCTGCCGATCTGGATCTCGTTCATGGAAACGGCGCTCAAGGGCGTGCCGGTGATGGAGCCGGCCGCCCCTGAAGGCGTGGTCAACATCGGCGGCGAGTGGTACTACGAGGAATATGCCAAGGGCGGCGGCGTCGGCAGCCTGGGCCTGTCCTCGGGCGGGGCGGACGTCAACGGTGGCGGCGGCGGCATCGACCCGGTCACGGGCGCGCCGCGGCAGCGGGTGCCGGGCCCCTCGGGCGAGCAGTCGCCCGGCATGCCGGGCGACCGCAGCCTGAACAATGCCGACGGCCTGCCGCCGGCGCGCCCGCCCGCCGCCTCCAGCGACGAACGCCGCAGCATCCTCGACCTGTTCAAGAACTGAATAGGAGTGTCTGCCCGGCCTGCTGGCTGGCGTAGCGGCTCAAATCGGCGAAGAACTCGCCGCTGCCCTTGCTGTCGCGCCAGGCCTGGCCGTCGAACTTGTAGTGGAAGCCGCCGGCGCGGGCGGCGAGCCAGACTTCCTGCAGCGGCTTCTGCAGGTTGATGACGATCTGGCTGCGGTCTTCGAAGCTGAGCGTGATCATTCCGCCGACCCGCTGGTTGTCGACATCCGCGTCGCTGCGCTCGTTGATTCGGTCGCAGCACGCCTCGACGCTGGCAAGCAAAGCTTCGGCGCGGTCGAGGTACTCTAGGTCGGTCATTACAATTTCCACATGTTCGGTGTCCACCAAATTCTAGTCAGCGCCTCCTGGCGCCGGCTTGCCCTTGCCGCGGCCGGGGTCGTCCTGCTGGCCGCGTGCGGCCAGAAGGGTCCCCTTTTCATGCCCAAGGGCGAGGCCGGCACCGGCCGCGCGACCCTGGGCGACATCCTCTCACCTTCGACGGCCGTCACCGTGCCCATCGGCCCGGCGTCGGCCACGCCCGGCACGGGCAAGGCCTCGCCGGTGCGGGAATGAGCATGCCCAGCCTGCCCGGCCAGCCCCAGGTCCATTACCGCGGCGAAGATCTGTTCGTCGAGGACGTGCGCCTGGCCGACGTCGCCCGCGAACATGGCACGCCCTTGTTCGTGTATTCCAGGGCCTCGATGCTGGCGGCCCTGGGGGCCTACCAGCGCGGCTTCGCCGGCCGCAACGCGCAGATCTGCTACGCGATGAAGGCGAATTCGTCGCTGGCCGTGCTGCAGGTGTTCGCCCGCGCCGGTTGCGGCTTCGACATCGTCTCCGGCGGCGAGCTGGAACGCGTGCTGGCGGCCGGCGCGCAGGGGCACGACATCATCTTCTCCGGCGTCGGCAAGACCCGCGGCGAGATGCGGCGCGCACTCGAAATCGGTATCCGCTGCTTCAACGTCGAGAGCGAGTCGGAGCTGGAGATCCTGAGCGCGGTGGCGCGGGAGCTCGGCAAGCGGGCGCCGGTGAGCCTGCGCGTCAACCCCGACGTCGATCCCAAGACCCACCCCTACATCTCCACGGGCCTGAAGGGCAACAAGTTCGGCATCGCCCACAAGGACGCGCTGCGCGCCTACCGGCGGGCCGCCGAACTGCCGGGGCTGCAAGTGGTGGGCATCGATTGCCACATCGGCTCGCAGATCACGTTCATGTCGCCCTACCTCGACGCCATGGACCGGATCCTGGACCTGGTCGAGAGCGTGGAGAAGGCCGGCATCCCGCTCGCGCACATCGACTTCGGCGGCGGCCTGGGCATCAACTACAACGGCGAGCAGCCGCCCGACGCCGGCGCGCTGTGGCAGCAGCTGCTGCCCAAGCTGGACGCGCGCGGCTACGGCCAGCGCCAGCTGATGATAGAGCCGGGCCGCTCGCTGGTGGGCAACGCCGGCCTGTGCCTGACCGAGGTGCTGTACCTGAAGCCGGGCGAGCAGAAGAACTTCTGCATCGTCGACGCCGCCATGAACGACCTGCCGCGGCCGGCGATGTACGAGGCCTTCCACGCCATCGTGCCGGTGAAGCGCAGCGAGGTGACGCCGGCCACTTTCGACGTGGTGGGTCCGGTGTGCGAAAGCGGCGACTGGATCGGCCGCGACCGCAAGCTGGCGGTGGAGCCGGGCGGGCTGCTGGCGGTGCTGTCGGCGGGAGCCTATTGCATGAGCATGGCCAGCAACTACAACACCCGCGGAAGGGCCGCGGAGGTGCTGGTGGACGGGGGCAAGGTGCACCTGATTCGCGCGCGGGAGGATGCGGCGGAGCAGATGCGCAACGAGCGGCTGCTTCCCTGACGGACGCGGTGGGGTCGCGTTCGCGAACCCACCCTACCGGGAAACCGTGCGTGGGTTCGTGCGGCCGGTCGTTGTAGGGTGGGTTCGCGAAGCGACCCCACCACTACGGCGCTTGATCGCAAACTGCCACACCCGCCACCCAAGCAACACCGCCAGGATCGCCGCATACACCGCGACCTCCGCGAAGTTATGCTTCCCCGCCCGCATCCAGAAGAAGTGCAGGATGCCCAGGCACGCAATCACGTACACCAGCTTGTGCAAGGTCTGCCAGCGCTTGGCCCCCAGCCAGCGGATCGCGCGATTGAACGAAGTGGCCGCCAGCGGCGTCAGCAGCACGAAGGCGCTGAAGCCGACCAGGATGAACGGCCGCTTGGCGATGTCCTTGGTGATGTCGGCCACGTCGAAGCCCATGTCGAACCAGCTGTAGCTGAGGAAGTGCACCACCACGTAGAAATACGTGAACAACCCCAGCATGCGGCGAAAGCGCCCCAGCGTCGGCAGCTTGGCGATCACCCGCAGCGGCGTCACCGCCAGCGTCAGGCACAGGAAGCGCAGCGTCCAGTCGCCGGTGGCGCGAATCAGGTATTCGGCCGGGTTGGCGCCGAGGTGATTCGTGATGGCGCCATAGAGCAGCCAGGCGAACGGCAGCAGCGCCGCCACGAACAGCAGCGGCTTCGCTGCCGGATGCAGCAGCGTTTTCGCGGCGGACGCCATCTCAGTAGTTCTTCTTCAGGTCCATGCCGGCGTACATCTGCCCGACCTGGGCCTCGTAGCCGTTGAACATCAGCGTCTTGCGCTTCTTGGTGAACAGGCCGTCCTCGCCGATGCGGCGCTCGCTGGCCTGGCTCCAGCGCGGGTGGTCCACGTTCGGGTTCACGTTCGAGTAGAAGCCGTATTCGTTGGCCGCCGCCTTGTTCCAGGCGGTGCGCGGCTCCTTCTCGACGAAGCGGATCTTGACGATGCTCTTGCCGCTCTTGAAGCCGTATTTCCACGGCACCACCAGGCGCACCGGCGCGCCGTTCTGGTTCGGCAGCACCTCGCCGTACATGCCGAAAGTCAGCAGGGTCAGCGGGTTCATGGCCTCGTCCATCCGCAGGCCTTCGGCGTACGGCCAGTCCAGCACGCGCGAGCCGACGAAGGGCATGGTCTTGGGATCGGCCAGCGACAGGAACTCGATGTACCTGGCGTTGCCCATCGGCTCGACCTTGTTCACCAGGTTGGCCAGCGAGTAGCCGACCCAGGGGATGACCATCGACCAGCCTTCGACGCAGCGCAGGCGGTAGATGCGCTCTTCCTGGGCGCTGAGCTTGAGCAGGTCTTCCAGCGTGTACTTGCCCGGCTTCTTCACCAGGCCCTCGACCTCCACGGTCCAGGGGCTGGGCTTGAGCGTGTGGGCGTTCTGCGCCGGGTCCGCCTTGTCGGTGCCGAACTCGTAGAAGTTGTTGTAGGTGGTGGCGTCCTTGTAGTCGGTCACCTTCTCCATGGTCGTGGCGCCGGCGACGCCGGACTTGGCGCCCGGCAGGGCCGCCAGCTTGCCCGGCCGCGCCGTCTGCGCAAAGGCTTCGCGCCCGGCCCAGGACGCCAGCGCGGCGCCGGCAGCACCGGTAGCCATCCACTGCAGCATGCGGCGGCGGTCTTCGTAGACCGCCTGGGGCGTGATCTCGCTGGCTACGGGATGGTGGTAACCGTTGCGGTCCGTCCTGATCAGCATGGGCACTCCTTCTTGGCGATTGTTGGCGTTGGTCAGAGTACGCACGCCGTTCTTACAAGGATTCGATCCGGGCGCCGGAGTGCGCTCTTTTACAGTTCTCCGTAACTGTGCAGGCCCGACAGGAACATGTTCACGCCCAGGAAGGCGAAGCTGGTCACCGCCAGGCCCACCAGCGCCCACCAGGCCGACACGGTGCCGCGCAAGCCCTTCATCAGCCGCATGTGCAGCCAGGCCGCGTAGTTCAGCCAGACGATCAGGGCCCAGGTTTCCTTCGGGTCCCAGCTCCAGTAGCCGCCCCAGGCCTCGGCCGCCCACAGCGCGCCGAGCACGGTGGCGATGGTGAAGAAGGCAAAGCCGACCGCGATGGACTTGTACATCACGTCGTCCAGCACTTCCAGCGACGGCAGCCGGCTGGCGATGTGCCGGCGGGTGGCCAGGATGCCGCCGACGATCAGCGCCGAGACGCCGAAGTACACCGCCCAGTAACCGCTGCTGCCTTCCACCGACTTGCGGAACACGACGGGCATCACGCACAGCACCACGCCCAGGACCCACAGCGGCGCCAGCTTGTACCAGGCGGTTTCGCCGGCCTGCTTCTTGATCAGGTAGGCAAAGGCGACCATCGCCGATAGCGAGAAGGTGCCGTAGCCGATGAAGTTGGCCGGCACGTGCAGCTTCATCCACCAGCTCTTGAGCGCCGGCACCAGCGGCTGGATCTCGTGCGCCTCGCGCGCCACCGAGTACCACATGAGGAAGCCGACGGCGGCGCTCACCACCAGCATCACGAAGGCGCCCAGGCTGCGGGTGCCGTACTGCTGTTCGAAATAAAGGTAGAAGGCGGTGGTCAGCCAGCAGAACAGCACGAACACTTCGTACAGGTTGCTGACCGGGATGTGGCCGATGTCCGGGC
>JAQGMU010000084.1 GCA_028292195.1 Ramlibacter sp.
GCGAAAGAGCATCCCATGACCGACCCCCGCAACATAGCCCACGACAAGAAGGTGCAGCAGGAAAAGAAGCACCACGCCGAGGAGATTGCTCCCGGGGCGGACAAGAAGCCCCAACCGGGAAAGAAAACGCACATGGAACATCATGCGTCCGACGTTGCCAAGGTGCCCGACGAGGCGGCGCCGGTGCCAACGGCCGAGAAACCCCTGGATCCCTTGTAAAGCTTGACCGACACGCTGGGCCTTCGCCCGGCGCTACCTCGCCGCGGTGGGAAACGCAGGGAGCTTGCCGATGTCACGCGGCTCGTGCTGGATGATGACGGTCGCCTTGAGGTTCTTTTCGATCTGCTTGATCCGCTCGAGTGAGGCCAGCGTTTCGGCCCGGTCGTAGTTCAAGGCCGGCACCCCGTTGTTCTGGTAGTTCTCGTGAAAATGCGCCGCGTCACCGGTCAGGATCACCGCACCGCTTTCCTTGAGCCGCACGAGCAGTGCCTGGTGGCCGGGCGTGTGGCCCGGCGTGCGGAGGATCGTCACCGTGCCGTCTCCGAAAACATCCTTGTCCGCCGCCTGCGGCTCGACCTTGCCGCCGCCGCTGATCCAGTGCGAGAACGCCGCCACGTTGGCGCCCGCCATCGGCTTGGGCGCCGTGAGCGCCGCCCACTCGCGCTCGCCGATCAGCAACATGGCATTCGGCAGCGAGGCGAGCTGGCCCGTGTGGTCGGCATGAAAGTGGCTGATGCCGACGAACTTCACCTGCTCGGGCCTGATCTTGAGCTGCGCGAGCTGGTCGAGCAGCGAAACCGTCGGCGCACTCGGATTGGTGCCCGGCTGGTAACCCGTGTCCCAGACCATGTAGTCGTCGCCGTGCCTGATGACGTAGCAGCTGAACGTGAATGGCATTCGCGGCTCGCTGTAGGCGAAGGTGTCGCTGAAGCGGCGCTGGTCATTGAAGCCATTGCCGCATTCGAGGCGCGTCAATGTCAATTCGGGGGCCGGCTGCGCCGATGCATGGAGCGCGGCGAAAGCACTTGCGACTGCCAGTGCGCGAAGAATCCTCTGCATCAATGTCTCCTGTGATGTCATGGGCGGATGAGCGGGGGAGTGTGCCGCAACGGCTAGCTTCCGTCTAATGCGGGGGCCGGCGGCAAGCAAGCGTTGCGCTACGCCAGCTCGCGTGTTCCTCCTGTCGCTCGGACGTAGCTTCATCCATGCAGCAGGGACATGAGGTATTCATCGACGTACGCGCCTTCGACGAAGAGCGAGCTGCGGCGAACGCCCTCGACCTGGAAGCCGCATCGAAGGTAGACGGACACGGCCGCAAGATTGCTCGTATGCACGGTGAGTTCAAGGCGCTTGAGCCCGATCCTGGCAGACCAGGCAACAGCTTCACGCACCATGGCGGTGGCAACGCCTTGACCCCAGTGTGACCTGGCAACACCAAGTGCCAGGGCGGCTGCGTGACGAAGGCGGTTGCGCTCCCCGCCCACCGCCGAAAGCAGGCCGACCGCCTGCGTTCCCTGCTCCGCCAGGAGTACAAGGGAGTTCGGCTGCGAATTCAGTCTTGCGATGCGCGCACGCTCCTGCTCGGCCGTCTGCGTGAACTCGGCAGGCTCCCAGAGCATGAACGAGGTTTCGGAGAACAGCTTGCGACGCAGCTCGATCAAGGCCGCCGCATCGGCTTCAGTGGCAAGGCGAACTGTTGCAGCCATTTTCTGCGGGCTAGCCATTGATCCGCTTTCTCCAAAAGAGGCGTCCGACGGCAATCACGCGCGCGGCGCGTTGACGGGAGCGGCACCCAGGGTGATCTTGAATTTTGACGGCACGACAATCCATTTGTCCGTTGGAAAGAACTCGATGAACCAGGAATACTCGTCGCTGGGTGGTCCGGTGAGGACCTCGGCGAGGTCATCGCGCGGCGTGCTTGGCGGAGCGTCGGCAGGCACCTCGAATCGAAACGGCAGATGCCACCCGTCGGCCAGCTGCGCGATCTTGACGTCCCGGGATTGCCCGAACAGGGAACTCCTGCGTTCCTCGCTCAGCGCGCGGTCGATATGGCGGCAAAGCAGCGTCACCCGAAAGACCTGATCGGGCTTGGGCGTTTCGAGCAGCTTCAGGTCGCCCTCCAATACAGCGCCGACGCATGGGTACTCCGTCTTGATCACTACCTGCGCCGCGCCTCCGCGGCTGTGGTCAGCGGGCCGCAACGATTCACGGGCCCCGCGCAGAGCGGTATAGCCAACAAAGCTCAGGAACGCCGCCGCTCCCCAGGCGGCCCACGGCGATTTCCCCTGGGACAGTTCGTCGAAAAACTGCCGCGGGAAATCAGCGGGTGCCAGAGGGGAATGCGCTTCCACCCACCGTAGCCAGTCCGGAGCCAGCCCCGGTCGCCACATGAGCAAACAAAGAAAAACGAGAAGACACAATCCCGGCACACCGAGGGCGATGCCAATCAGAAAAGAGAACAGAGCCCTTGCCAGGCCTTTCATCCCGTTCCTCGGCTGACCTGCGAAGAAGCGAGCAGTTCCGCCAGGCCCTCGGGATACAGGGGTAACGCGGGGCCGAAAGATCCGAGCTCGCGCCAGGTCGCCTGGAAGGGCTGGCCGTCGCTTTCCCTGCCGGCAAGAAACGGTCGCTGAT
>JAQGMU010000111.1 GCA_028292195.1 Ramlibacter sp.
GAAGGCTCAGATCTCTACCAAGTTGAGCTGGCCATGGCGCTGATAGCCGGCAAGATGGGAACGGCCAAGGAAATTGCTTCGGCTTGGGAAACACTCGTTGCTTACGGCATAAGCGAACAGAGCCTGAGCGACTTGGGCTTTGTGAAGTCTCCACACTAGGTCTACGGACCGACAAGGTGGCCCCGTCGAGCGCCGACTTTGGCAGGGGCGGCAACGTCTTGGACCGGCCGTTGGCGACGCAATTGGGCGGGAGGTCAATGGCCCGCATTGAAGGCGAGACTGCAACCTGGGCGTCCACTGTCGACCGGCCGCATTCGCTGCGAAGCCGCCGGTCCTCATGGTCGAGAGGAGCGGCAGCCAAAGGCCGCAAGTTGCACCGCGTGAACGTCCGCGTCCGGCCAGCAGCAGACTTGCCCAATAGTCAGATTCCGGCGTCCAGACGACCTCCGAGCTCGAACGCGACCGCTTCCGAGAACGATCGGACGAGCAGGTCGACGTGCCCTTGCACGATGGCTTCGTCTGCGACAGCTTCCTCGAAGGGCAGCTTGACGGTCAGCAGCATGGCCTTCGGAAATGAGGCACGCACGTCCTTCGCGGCTGCTTGCCACGCGTCCTGACTCTCCTCGAGCGGGTAGGCGAGGAACACCGTCGAAAAGGGGTCTGACTTGCCCTCGCGCGGCGCGCCAAGCGTTCGAGCGAGCGACAAGCTGGCGGCCTGGATGCCTTCGTCCCGGAGTGCCTGCACCAGCAACTGCGTGAGCACGTCGTCGCGCGTGGTTCCGAGCCCCGCACAGAGGACGACCTGGGCGGCACGCAGGGGTGGCGCGCCCTGCCAGCGGCCGAGCCCCTGATCGCGCAGTGCGCGCAGGTGCGCGCCCACATTCGCCTCCAGGAGCGACGTGGACCGGCGCTTGCGACTGGCGCCCTCATGCCGCTTGACGGCGCTGAGGGATTCCGCGACTGCCGCGATGGTGTGCCGGATCCGATCCTGCTGTTCGCTGCCGATCCGGTCGGCCCGGAAGTCGGCCGCGGCGAGGGCCAGACCCGGCAGCAGGATCTGGTCGCAATAGCGGGCGAAGTTGCTGCGCCGCAGGTAGACCCGGGCGGCTGCAACGATCTCACCCGATTCGCCGGAAAGTGCGCGCTGGTAAAGCCGCAATCCAGCGGTGAGGCCAGGAGCCTCGCCAAAGAGGATGGCGATCGGCTCCAGTGCGCGCACGTGGCGCCCTGCCACGACGAGGCACAGGGTCATCGGCGTGGACAGCAGGAGGCCGACAGGACCCCAGATGGCGCCCCAGAACAGGGCGGACACGATCACACCCAGGGGTGCCAGGCCGCTGCTTTGGCCATAGACCCGCGGCTCCACCAGGTGCACAACCAAGGCCTCAAGTGCGAGGAACAGGCCCGCGCTCCAGAACATGAGAGACCAGCCCGGATCGACGGCAGCGGCAAAAGCCGAGATGGTGGCACCGGCGGCCAGGGCGCCGACGTAAGGGACGAAACGCGCCAGGCCCCCCAGCGCGCCCCAGAGGGCGGCGTGCGGAACGCCCACGATCCACAGCGCGGAGCCGAGCACCAGGGCGAAGGTCAGGTTCACGACGAACTGCGAGACGAAGAACCGGGATACGCCCTGGGCTGCATCTTCCACGGCTCGCATCGTCCTGCCTGCCTCCGCCTCGCCGGCAAGGCTGATCATGCGGTCGCGAAGCCCTTCATGCTCCAGGAGGATGAAGACCAGCAGCACCAGCACGACACCTGCCTGGCCAACCGGTCCCCACACGAACGAGAAGAGCCAGGTGATTGCTTCGGTTGCCGTCGTCGGCGCACGGCTCTGAAGGGGAGCGACCTGTGGGTCGGCTGCCGCCTGGCCACCTCGCTCACGCGGCTTGCTGGCGGCCGTCGGGTGCGCCGGCGGGACCACGGTGCGCAGCACCGATTCCAACTGTTCGAGCGGACGAACCGTGAGCTCCCTTGTCTGTTCCAGTTTGGAGCGAATGGCTTCCCGGTACTGCGGCAGATCGGCGGCAACCGTGACCAGCTGGGAGGTCAGCACGGTGGCCACTGCTGCCAGGGAGGCGCCTACGAGCACGACCGACACGAGTGCGCCCCCCGTATGCCCGAGGCCGATGCGCGCCAGCTTGCGCTTGAGTGGCGCAATCAACAGGCTGAGAATGGCGGCCAGCGCGAGCGGCGCAAGGAATACGCGGCCGAAGTAGAGTATCGCCAGAACGCACGCCGCAGCGACGATGCGCCCTGGGCGCGAACTGAGTGGAGCTGGAATGTGCGGCAACAATGAGGTTTCCGTTAGAGCAACCCTCCGGATTGTCGGGCCGATTCGCGTCCTGCGTCGCACTCGCCGCGCATTCGCCTGCACTCAGCGATATGAGCGTGCTTCGCTGTTCACCCCTCACCGCCCCAGCGCGAACTCCTCCTCCGGCGACAGCACCAGCCGATGCCGCCCGATCAGCGCGAAGTATCCGATGCCGATGGCGAACCACAGAGCGACCCAAAGCACGCCGCTGCGATACACCGGGTCATTGAGCTGGAAGTACAGCGTCACCACCGCGATCACCATGGTCAGCGCGGCGCCGGGAACTCCCAGCGGGCTGCGATACGGCCGCTCCATGTCCGGCATGCGCCGCCGCAGCAGGATGAACGACAGCGCCTGCATGATGTACGAGAACATCGCGCCGAACACCGCCATGTTCAGCAGGATGCCGCCGATGACGGCGGCGCCGCGCTCGGCGCCCAGCGAGAACCACAGGGCGAACATCACGGCCAGTGCCGCCGCGGCGCCGGCGATCATCGCCATGTGGGGCGTCTTGCAAGTTCGGTGGGTGAGCGAGAGCACGGTAGGGAAGTAGCCGGCGCGGCTGAGCGAATAGATCTGCCGGCCCATCGCGAAGATGATGGTGTGGAAGCTCGCCACCAGCCCCAGCACGGCCACCAGCGCCAGGATCTTCGCCACGCCTTCACCGTAGATCGCCTTGAAGCCATCCAGCAGTGGCTCGGTGGACTTTGCCAGTGCATGTGAGCCGACGCCCGGCACGGAAGGATTGAGCCACAGCACCAGCGAAGCGGACACCAGCAGTGTCAGCATGCCGGCCAGGATGCCGGGCGGCATGTCGCGGCGCGGGTCCACCGACTCCTCCGCCGCCAGCGGCAACTGCTCGATGGCGAGGAACAGCCACACGGCGAACGGCATGGCCGCCAGCACGCCGCCCGGGCCCAGCGGCAGGAAGGGGCCGTGGCCGGCTTCGAGCAGCGTGCCGCCCGGGCCGACGTTCATCGCCCAGCGCGCGAAGTCGATCCGGGGCAGGGCGCTGGCCCAGAACACCGCCAGGCAGGCCAGCGCCAGCAGCGTGACGACCAGCGTGACCTTGAACGACAATTCCACGCCCACGACATTGAGGCCGACGAACACCACGTAGAAGCCGACCCACCACAGCGGCTGCCATTCCGCCGGCGTGCCGAAGATCGCGCCCATGTAGCTGCCGATGAAGAAGACGATCACCGCCGGCGTCAGCACGTATTCCACGTTCTCGGCCAGCCCGGTCAGGAAGCCGCCCCAGGGGCCCATGGCGGTGCGCGCGAAGGAGTAGGCGGCGCCGGTGTGCGGGAGCGCCGGCGACAACTCGGCCAGCGAGAAGGTGAGGCCCAGGTACATGACGGCGATCACCAGGGTGGCCAGCAGCATGCTGCCCCAGCCGTTGGCGAGGCCCAGGTTCCAGCCGGAGAAGTGGCCGGAGATCACGGCGCCCACGCCCAGCGCCCAGAGGGACCAGACGCCGGCGTAGCGGCGCAGCCCGCGTTGCGCGAAGTACGCCGCGTCGACTTTGGCGTATTGAACCCCGGGTGC
>JAQGMU010000115.1 GCA_028292195.1 Ramlibacter sp.
CGGGCCTTTTCGGGCGGCTCGATTTCGAGGATGGCGCGGCCGGCGACGATGCCGAACGAGATATGCGAGCGGATGTACTTCGTTTCACCGGCTTGCAGCGTGAACGAAGCGGTCTTTTCCGTCTCGGCCGTGGCGCTGGCGACGTAGTTGGCCTTCGTTGAGACCCGTCAGACGAGGACCGGACGGAACAACGTGCAGGCCGGTCCCGCTTGAGAAGAAGAACCGGCTTTGCCGGGCTTCTTCCCACTGGTCAGGCCACTTTGAAATCGCGCAGCGATTTCAAAGTGAAGCATCACACGTTGAACAGGAAGTTCATCACATCGCCATCCTTGACGATGTATTCCTTGCCTTCGCTGCGCATCTTGCCCGCGTCCTTGGCGCCCTGCTCGCCCCTGAAAGCGATGAAGTCGTCGTAGGCGATGGTCTGCGCGCGGATGTAGCCGCGTTCGAAGTCGGTGTGGATCACACCGGCGGCCTGCGGCCCGGTGGCGCCCACCGCCACCGTCCAGGCCCGCACTTCCTTCACGCCGGCCGTGAAATAGGTCTGCAGTCCCAGCAGCTTGAAGGCCGCGCGGATCAGCCGGTTCAACCCCGGCTCGTCCTGCCCGATCTCCGCCAGGAACATGTGCTTGTCCTCGTCGCTCATGTCGGCCATCTCGGCTTCCATCTTGGCGCAGATCGCCACCACCGGCGCGTTCTGTTTCGCCGCGTACTCGCGCAGCCGGTCCAGGTAAGGGTTGTTGTCGAAGCCGTCCTCCGCCACGTTGGCGACGAACATCGCCGGCTTGGCGGTGATCAGGCACAGCGGCTTGACCAGCGGCTGGTCTTCCTTGCTGAACTCCAGCGCGCGCACCGGGATGCCCTGGTCCAGCGTGGCCTGGCAGCGCTCGAGGATGGCGACGATCTTGGCCGCTTCCTTGTCGCCCGAACGGGCGGTCTTGTTGTGGCGATGCAGCGCTTTTTCGACGGTGCCGAGGTCCGCCAGGCACAGCTCGGTCTGGATCACCTCGATGTCGCTGACCGGGTCGACCTTGCCGGCGACGTGGATCACGTTCTCGTCGTCGAAGCAGCGCACCACGTTGACGGTGGCATCGGTCTCGCGGATGTGCGCCAGGAACTGGTTGCCCAGGCCCTCGCCCTTGCTCGCGCCGGCGACGAGCCCGGCAATGTCGACAAACTCGACAATGGCTGGCACGATTCGCTCAGGTTTGACGATCTCCGCCAGCGCAGTGAGCCGGGGGTCGGGCAGTTCGACCACTCCTACGTTGGGCTCGATGGTGCAAAAAGGGTAGTTCTCTGCGGCAATCCCCGCCTTGGTCAAGGCGTTGAACAAGGTGGATTTGCCGACGTTGGGCAAGCCCACGATCCCGCACTTCAAACTCATGTCAGTTCCCGAAAATCCAACCGGAAAGTGTATGCGATGGCTCGCCGGGCCGGCCCGCGCGTGGCTATTCGCCTCGGCTTTCCTGCTGGTGCCGGCTCCGCACTGCGCGCTGGCCGCGCAGCCCGCCCCGCCGGCCGTGCCGCTGCAGGACGCGCTGCGCCGCATGGATGCGCAGCCCCTGGCCGGGGTCTGGGTCGACCGCAGCGGCAGCGCCACGCTGGAGCAGGTGGCCGGTGCCGAGAACCTCGCCCGTTTCACTGCACCGCCGCCCCCCGACACGATCTACGACCTGGGCGCGAAATCGGCGCTGTGGCTGCACCTGAAGCTGGAACGCGGACGGGCCGAACGGCAGGAGTGGGTGCTGGAGTTCCCGATGCCGGTGCTGGACCTGGTGACGGTCTACCAGCATTCCGGCGCCGGCTGGCGCGCCGAAAGCGCCGGCGACACCCTGGCCGTCAACACCTGGCCGGAAGGCGGACGCTATCCGTATTTCCGGCTGGAGGTGCCGGCCGGCGAAGCGCGCGACGTCTACGTCCGCATCCGGCACACGACGCCGGCCAACTTCCCCCTGCAATTGATCACGTCGGCGCAGCATGCGCGCCACATCCAGTTGGAATATCTGGCACTCGGCACGTCTTTCGGCGCGCTGCTGCTGCTGGTGGCCGGCTGCGTGGCGCGCGGCTGGGTCTACCGCGACCGCATCTTCGCCTGGTACGCGCTGTATGCGACGGTCACCAGCCTCACGGTGGCCTCCTTCACCGGGGTCGCGGCGCACCTGCTGTGGCCAGGCTTCGGGGCGCTGTCGGATTCGCCCATGGGCATGCTGGCGGCGGCCTCCGGCGTCGCCGCCGTGCTGTTCGTGCGCAACCTGGTCGGCCTGCGCCGCCGCTTCCAGTTGCAGGACCGCATGTTGCAGGGCTTCGCGCTGGTCGGCTGCGTGCTGGCTTTCCTGCCGCCGCTGCTGCCCAAGATGCTGGTGCTGCACATGCTCGGCGCCTATCTGGCCCTGACCACCTTCGCCATCCTCGGCGTGGCTTTGGCGGCCTGGCGCCGCGGCGACGTGGTCGGCAAGTGGGTCTGCGCCGCCTACGTGCCGATGACGCTGTCGGTGCTGGCCAGCTTCATGCGCATCTTCGGCTGGCTGCCGGTCAGCACCGGTTCGCAATACGCCGTGGTGGCGGCGATGGCGGTCGAAGTGCCGCTGCTGCTGGTGGCGCTGACCATCCGCTCGCGCGACCGCCACAGCGCCCAGGTGCGCGAGCAGGCCCTGACCACCCACGACGCCCTGACCGGACTGCTGGCGCCGCACCTGTTCCAGGACCGGCTGCGCCAGGTGAGCGCGCGCTTCAAGCGCGACGGCCAGAGCGCGGCGGTGATGTTCATCGACCTGGTGAACCACGGCCGCATCAAGGAAACCTACGGCACCGCGGTGGCGGAACAGAGCCTGCTGCGCAGCGTGATCAAGCTGCGCCGGCTGTTGCGCGACGTCGATACGGTGGCCCGCATGGGCGAGGCCCGCTTCGCCGTGATCCTGGAAGGCGCCTCGGTGCGCGCGTCGGTCACCGACCGGGCGGCCAGCCTGATCGCCGCCGGCCTGATGCCGCTGCCCGGGCTGAAGCCCGACGTCACGCTGCAGTTCCACATCGCGGCCCTGCTGCTGAACGAGCGGCCGCTGGAAGCCGGCGACGTGGAAGTGGCGCTGGACGAGCAGCTGGGCCGGATGTCGCCGCGCACCCGCAGGCCGATCCGCTTCATCGTGCCCCATTCCCCGCCGCCCGGTTCCGACGGCGGCCAGGACTCGTCGCTGCTCATGCCCGCCGATGACGAGCGCCGCAGCCGGCCGCCGATCAGCGCGGTGCGCTAGTCGAACTTCCAGTCGCCGGTCACGGCCTGGCCCACGCGCAGCGTGCGGTCGAAGCCTTCCAGCACGATCGCGTTCATGCCGAAGGTGATGGCGCCGCCGAGGATGTCGTTGCGGCGGTAGCCCTGCAGCGTGTCGGTGACGGCCGGGTCGCTCTCGGCGGTGGCGGGATCGATGTTGGGGATGGGACAGCGGCCGCACGGCTTCACCGGCCGCAACTGCACCGTGCCCTCGGGCGTGGTGACTTGCAGCAGCGCCAGCCGGTCCTCGTCGTGCGCCTCGATGCCGTCCAGCACGATGTTGGGCCGGAAGCGCTCGATGCCGACCGCCGCGTGGCCGGCCGCCTGCAGCCTGGCGTTCAGCGTGTCCAGCGAAGCCGTGCCGAGCACCAGCAGCGGATAGCCGTCGCTGAACTGGTTGAGCGCCTGGGCATCGCCGGTCCATCTGGGGTTCGACCGGCGCTCGTATTCCGGGTCGAAGCGCACCAGCCGCAGCCCCGGCTGGCCCAGGAAGTCGCTGAACCATTGCGAGGCGATGGCGCCCATGTCGAAGGCCGGCACGCTGTCGTCCCATACCTTTACTTGCAGCGGCTCTTCCACCACGTCGATCGACAGGTGCAGTGCCAGCATGCCGGGCGCGCGCAGCACCACCTCGTGCACCTTCAGCTGCGGCTTGACGAGAGCCATGCGCGGCAGCTCGCGCTGGGTGACGAATTGGCCGCCGGCATCGACCACCATCCAGGCGCGGTCGAGGTCGAGCCCGGTCTCGGTCAGCAGCGCCTCCCGCAGCTCCACGCCTGCGCAGGATTTCACGGGGTAGACGAACAGGCGCGCGATGCGCGCGGTGACCTCGGGGGCGGCAGTGCTCATTCGGGACCGATAGGAAGGGGAGCCAGCACCGATTGTGCCCCGGCTCCTACAATCCCCATCCATGGCCGCCCCTCTCGACGTCTGTATCCGCGGCGCCGGCATCGTCGGCCGCTCGCTGGCCTTGCTGCTGGCGCGCGACCGCCTGCGCGTCGGGCTGGTAGAGTCGCCGGCGCCCAGGGCCGGGGCGCAGAGCGACGTGCGCGCCTATGCGCTGAACGCCGCCTCGCGCGAGCTGCTGCTGCGCCTGCGGGCCTGGCCCGACGAACAGCACGCGACGCCGGTGCTGGCGATGGACGTGCGCGGCGACGAAGGCGGCCGCGTCAAGTTCGATGCCGCCGCTGAAGGCGTCCCGGCGCTGGCCTGGATCGTCGAAGTGGAACCGCTGCTGGCCCGCCTGGGCGAGGCGGTGCGCTACCAGCCGCAGGTCGAACTGCTCACCGAGCCGCGCGCCGCCGCCCTCACCGTGGTCTGCGAAGGGCGCGCCAGCGCGACCCGGGCCGAGTTCGGCGTCGATTTCCAGGTGACTTCCTATCCGCAGCGGGCCATCGCGGCCCGGCTGCAGTGTGAAAAACCGCATGCCCAGGCCGCCCGGCAATGGTTCTGCGAAGGCGACGTCACGGCTTTGCTGCCTTTGGGCGGCGCCCAGGGGAACTCGGTGGCCCTGGTCTGGTCAGTCCAGGAGCCGCGGGCGGACGAGCTGCTGGCCTTGCCGGCCGGCGAATTCGAGGCGCGGCTGCAAACCATCTGCGGCGACACGGTCGGCAGGCTGACGCTGGCCAGCGAGCGCGCCGCCTGGCCGCTGCAGCGGGCCCTGGCCGACCACTGGTGCGGCCCGGGCTGGGCCCTGGCCGGCGACGCCGCCCACAACGTGCATCCGCTGGCCGGCCAGGGGCTGAACCTGGGCCTGGCGGACGCCGAGCTGCTGGCGCAGGTGCTGCACGGCCGCGAGTACTGGCGCAGCGTGGGCGACACCAAGCTGCTGCGCCGCTACGAGCGGGCGCGCAAGGGCGACGTGCTGGCGCTGGGCTGGACGACGGATGGATTGCAGCAGCTGTTCGCGCAGCCGGCCGAAGGCTGGAGCCTGCTGCGCAACTGGGGCATGCGCGGTTTCGACCGCAGCGGGCCGCTGAAGCATTGGGTGGTGCGGCAGGCCATGGGTGGCGCGCAGAATTTGTTGAAAACGGGAAAACCATGAAACTGATCCACAGCGCCCTCGCGGCCGCCCTGCTGGCCGCCGGACTCGCCGCCGGTGTCGTGCAGGCCCAGGCGCCCACGCAAGCCAACGCCGCGCAGCAGGAAGCCACGCTGCGCAAGAACCTCGAGCAGCGCCTGCCCGCCCTCGGCAAGATCGACGAAGTGCGGCGCTCCCCGCTGCCGGGCCTGTTCGAGGTGCGCGTCGGCACCGACCTGTACTACGCCGATGCGGACGGCAACAACCTCATCATCAACGGCCAGATTCTCGACACCAAGACCAAGCGCAACCTGACCGAGGAACGCCAGGAAAAGCTGCTGGCCGTCGACTTCGACGCGCTGCCGGTGAAGGACGCCTTCACCATCGTGCGCGGCAACGGCAAGCGCAAGCTGGCGGTGTTCGAGGACCCGAACTGCGGCTACTGCAAGCGCTTCGAGCGCGACCTGCAGAAGATCGACAACGTCACGGTCTACATGTACCTGTTCCCCATCCTCGGGCCGGACTCGGTGGAGAAGTCGCGCAACCACTGGTGCGTCAAGGACAAGGGCCGCGCGTGGCAGGACTGGATGGTGCGCAACGATGCGGCGCCCAAGGCCGACGCCGGCTGCGACGTGACGGCGCTGGCCCGCAACGTCGAACTGGGCAAGAAGCACAAGATCACCGGCACGCCGACGCTGATCTTCACGGACGGCACCCGGGTCCCTGGCGCCATCGGCGCGGCCGACGTCGAGAAGCTGCTGGCGAGCAAGTGACCGCAACGCGCACCGCAGGGCCGCACTACCGGATCGAGGCGGCCGATCCCGCCGCGCACCTGTTCCACGTCACGCTGACCATCACGCAGCCGCAGGCGGCGCAGAAGGTGGCATTGCCAGCGTGGATCCCGGGCAGCTACCTGGTGCGCGAGTTCGCGCGCCACCTGATGAAGGTGAGCGCGCGGCAGGACGGCAAGGCGGTAGCGGTGCACCAACTGGACAAGGCCAGCTGGCAGGTGGAGTGCGTGCCCTCCAGCCCGCTCGTGCTGAACTACGAGGTCTACGCCTTCGACAACTCGGTGCGCGCCGCCTGGCTGGACAGCGAGCGCGGCTTCTTCAATGGCACGAGCGTGTGCCTGCGCGTGCAGGGGCAGGCCCAGGAGCCGCACGAGCTGGAGCTGGTGGCGCCGCGCGCCTTCCCGCACTGGGAAGCGGCCACCGGGCTGGAGCCGCTGAAGACCGGCAAGCGCGGCTTCGGCACCTACCTGGCCGCCGACTACGACGAGCTGGTCGACTGCCCGGTGGAGATGGGCCCGTTCTTCAGCGCCGAATTCCGCGCCGGCGGCGTGCCGCACCGGCTGGTGGTGGCCGGCGCCGCCGCCTCGTTCGACGGCGAGCGGCTCGTGGCCGACATGCAGAAGATCTGCGAGGCGCAGATCCGCTTCTGGCACGACCGCAAGCGGCCGCCCTTCAAGAACTACCTGTTCCTGCTGAACACGGTGGACGACGGGTATGGCGGGCTGGAACACCGCAATTCGACGGCGCTGATCGCCTCGCGGCGCGACCTGCCGCGCATCGGCGAAGCGCGCCTGACCGACGGCTACGTCACCTTGATGGGGCTGATCAGCCACGAGTACTTCCACACCTGGAACGTCAAGCGCCTGCGGCCGGCGGAGTTTGCCCAGTACGACTACAGCCGCGAAAACTACACGCAGCTGCTCTGGTTCTTCGAGGGCTTCACCAGCTACTACGACGACCTGCTGCTCAAGCGCGCCGGCCTGATCGACGACGCCACCTACCTGAAGCTGC
>JAQGMU010000116.1 GCA_028292195.1 Ramlibacter sp.
GTTCCAGCCCTACGAGACCGGCGGCGGCTCCGTGCTGCTGATGCTCGGGCGGCAACCCGGCATCCAGAACCTGAACGTGACCTTCTTTTCACGCACCCATGGCCTGACGCCCACCGAGGAGGCCGTGCTGCGGGCGCTGTGCGAAGGGCTGGAGGTACAGGACATCGCCAGCGCCCACGGCGTTTCGGTCTGCACGGTGCGCACCCAGGTGCGCTCGCTGCGGCTGAAGACGGGCATCGGCAGCATGCGGCTGCTGGTGCAGCGGGTGGCGGCGCTGCCGCCGATGGTGCCCATGAGCCTGACACTGCGGACGCCGGCGTTCGCGCAACCCCACTTGTGATCGCGAGCGGCCGCCCCCTCCCCGACGGGCCGCCGCCCGAATCCAGCCATACCGCGGCGCTGGCCGCGCGCGGCACCCTGCGCAGCTACCGGCGCGGGCTGCTCCTGATCCAGGAAGGCGACCTCGGCAACACGCTCTACATCGTGCGTTCCGGCCGCCTGCGCGCCTTTGCCTCCGGCGGCCAGGGCAAGGAAATCACGCTGGGCGTCTACGGCGCCGGCGAGTACGTGGGCGAGATGTCGCTCGACGGTGGCCCGCGCTCGGCCAACGTGGAAACGCTGGAAGCGACCACCTGCGCCGTCATCACGCGCGAGACGCTGCTCGGCTACATCGGCGAGCATCCGGACTTCGCGCTGGAGATGATGGCGCGCCTGATCCGCCGCGCACGCCTGGCCACCGAAAGCACCCGCAGCCTGGCGCTGATCGACGTCTACGGGCGCGCCAAGCGCCTGCTGGAACAACTGGCCGGCCCGCCCGCGGCCGACGGCGCCCGCGTGCTGCCGGACCGCATGACCCACCAGCAGATCGCCAGCCACCTGGCCTGCTCGCGCGAGATGGTCAGCCGGCTGATGAAGGACCTGGAGACGGGCGGGTATGTGGCCAAGCGGGAGCAGCGGATCGTGTTGCTGAAGACGCTGCCGCCGCGGTGGTAGGCAGCGCCGTCCTCAGCGCACCGTCACCCAGCGCCACTCCAGCCAGTTGTCGGCGCGATGCACCGCCTCGACGTTCTTGCGCATGGCCCAGGGGATCACCTGGCGGTGCAGCGGGATGTGGTGGACTTGCAGGTTGTGTTCGCGGAAGGCGGCCTTGATCAGTTCGGCGCGCTTGGCCGGGTCCGTTTCCAGCGTGGAAGCCGCCGCAAGCTCGTCGAGCCGGGGATTGCGGTAGTTGCCCATGTTGTACTGGCCCACGCCTTTTTCGCCCCGCGAGCGCAGCACGGGCGTCAAGGTGGTCTCGGCGTCGGTGACCGCGCCACCCCAGCCCGCGAGGAACAGTGAGGTATCCAGCTTCTCGAGCTTGGGGATGAACAAGGCGCGCGGCACGGCGTTGACCGTGATCCTGACGCCGACCTGGCTCCACATGCCGGCCAGGGCGATGCAGATCTCCGCGTCGTTCACGTAGCGGTTGTTGGGGCAGTCGAGCGTGACTTCGAAGCCGTTCGGGTAGCCCGCTTCGGCAAGCAGGCTGCGGGCCAGTGCCGGGTCGAAGGGAAGCCGCTGTTCCAGCTCCGGGTCGCCGAACGTTCCGCGGGCGTTGTGCATCATGGAGCCGGTCGGCAAGGCCAGGTTGCGCATCAGGCGCGTGCGTATCGTCTCGATGTCGATGGCGTGGTACAGCGCCCGGCGCACCCGGACGTCCTTGAACGGATTGCGGTCCTTCACGCTGCCGTACAGCAGCTGGTCGCGCGCCTGGTCCATGCCGATGAAGATGATCCTGTTCTCCACCCCTTCGAGCACGCGCAGGTCGCGGTTCTGCCGCAGCCGCTCGACATCCTGCGGCGAGGGGTCCAGCACGAAGTCGAGTTCGCCCGACATCAATCCCGCCGTGCGGGTGGCGTCGTTCCCGAGCGGCGTGTAGATCACGTCCTGCACGTTCCCGTCGAGCTTTCCCCACCACCCCGGATTGCGGCGGAAGACGGTCTTCACGTCGGGCTGGCGCGAGACCACCATGTAGGGGCCGGTGCCATTGGAGTGCAGCGACGTGTATTTCTGTTCCTTGCTCTTGAAGTCGAGCGGAGCCGCGGCGCCATTGCTTTCGCTCCACGCCCTGCTCATGATCATCACCAGCGTGGCCTGCTCGAGGAACGCGGGATTGACCTGCGGCAGCGCGAAGTCCACCGTCAGGTCGTCGACGCGCCGCGGCTCGCCCATCGCCTCCGCATAGACACGGAAGCCTGAGGCCGGGTGCTGCGCCCGCTTGATGGAGAACACCACGTCGTCGGCGGTGAACGGGGAGCCGTCCTGGAACTTCACGCCGGGGCGCAGGTGCATGCGCCAGAGTGTCGGGCCCAGCGGAGCCCAATCCACCGCCAGCCCGGGCGCCAGCCCCAGTTGCCGGTCGCGCTTGATGAGGGACTCGTAGACCTGGGCGTTGATGCCGTTGGTGAGCTGTTCGTTCTGCGAGTGGGGGTCGAGGGTCTGCAGGTCGCCTTGGGAGGACCAGCGGAGGGTTTGGGCGGGGGTGAGTGAACAAGCCGCTGCCAACACCAGGGCGGCAGCGATCTTGTTCGACAGGTTCATGCCGCGCAATTTAGGCCAAAGGCAAGGCCGCGTCCATCAGGGCACTCGTGGCAGTTGCCATTCCGCCTCGGCCACTTGGGGCGTCGGCGGCGGTGGCACGATTCCCCCGACACCTGCCGCGCGCTGTTGGACGACATAGCGGGTGGCAACAGCGCATGCGACGCTGGTGCCGGACCGCCGGACCTGGTCCGCCCCGATCACCGCCGCGCCGGCCATGCCTTCGTCCACTTCGCTCTCCTCGCTGACTGCCAGCCAATCGGGGCCCTTCTTGCCGCTTGCGTTCAAGGAAGGAAGCGAACAGCCGCCCGGCGCAGTTTGATGCTGTCCCCGGGCCGTGTAGTCGCACACGCGACCGCTCCCGCCGACGTAACCACCGACAACGATCGGGAGCTGGCCGTGCGACAGGCTGTTCAGGGTCTCGTACGGCGTGACACCGGGTCCCTTGAAACGGGCCTGGCGCGGGTCGTCGCCTGACGTGGACACCGGGTCATTGCGTTCTATCCAGGCTCGCACGCGCGCGTTGGCGGTGCCGACGTTACGGACCTCGAGCGTCCAGTCCCCATAGGGTGTGGTGGCGCGTCCCGCCATCGCTCTGGTGGGACCGACGGCAAACAGGACCATTCGCCGCCCCCCACGCGATTGGCCCACATCGGTAGGCGCGACCAGCATCGCCTGCACCTTGCCGTCGGGCCCGAGCTGCTCGTAGTTGCCGGCGGCGACCCAAGGGCTCGCCGCCTGTCCGGGCGCCGTGAACCGCACCTCGCAGCCAACGCCAGTATCGTCGAACCAGATCTCCGTGAACTGGTCGGTCGGGCTGTCGTGCCCATTGCTCCAGGTCATCGAAACTGGCGCCCCTCCTGGGGGCACCACTGCATCGAAGTGCATCTCGCCGGCCCCGGCATTTCCCGCTGCGATGAGAATTTCAGTCGGGCCACCATTGGCGCGGCGCGCCGCAATGGCTTCGTCCAGTGCGCGCTCAAGGGTCGTCTTCCCGTCGTGCGGACCGGCATAACCGCCGTAACTTAGGTTGATGGTGACCGGTTGGGTCGGTGCGGCGCAGCTGAAGATGTAGCGGACGGCATCGAGAACGTGCGCGCGCAGCAACCACGTGGCATCGTGCCCGTTGATCGCCAGGCGGGGTAGCTGTACGAATACGATGTCGTGCGCCGGGAGCGCCTGGCCCACGACGGCACCCGGCAATGAATTCGGATGGCCGACGGCGAGGTCCATCACATGGGTCCCGTGTGCCTCGGGCCTGTCGACTCCCTGGTAGCCGGACTTGGCATAGCACTGCTCCTCGTCGAGCGATCCGCCCCCGGCGAATTGCTGCATGTATGCGTCGATGCCGAGCCCCGTCTGGCCCGCAGCTGCCGTGCGATTCCACTCCACGCCATAGCCGAAGTCAGGCGGTGTCGTCCATGCGGGTGGGGCGATGCCTGCTGCCGCGGCCGGGACCGAATTCGCGGCATTCCCCGGCTGGTCCCAGAGGCTCAGCACGCGGCTGCCGAGGGTGGGTGCGCCAGCCACCCACGCGCGGAACTGCCGATGGGCGAAGGCGCACCCGTAGTCGATGAACCCTACCACCTGGCCCGTCCCGGCAGGCCGAGCCGACGCCGCCAATGGCATGGCGGCCGGCCCCGTGAACGGCAAGCCCAGTTCCCAGTGCACGTTTTGCCCCGAAAGGTACTTGAGCAGCTTTTCAGTCTGGGCGTCCTGCTTCACATAGAGGCTGATGCAAGCTCCCCCGGCGTTGGCCAGCGGGACGAAGAAGCTGTCGGGGAATTCGCCCTGAAGCTTGGCCCGCAGATCAGTGGCCGCCTGAGCAGAAACCGCCTCGACGAGCAAGGGCAGCCAGGGCTGACCCATGGCCGGATCGTCCGCGAAATGGGAGACTTCAGACCAGATGTAGTAAGGATCGATTCGACCCCATGTGAGGATTTGGGCGGCGCTGGGCATGATCGGTCACCCCTGGTCCTAGAGACCGAGGTTGCCCATTTCGGTCCAGGCGCGGTTCCACATCTCACCCAGTATGCTTTGGCCCTTCAGCGGCAACACATTCACCGCAGCGCCAATGCTGTAGTACGGCGTCGCAACGACGCTGGCGGTCAGTGAGTCACCGACATTCAGATCGAGGTTGGCCAATGCAGCCGTTTGGGAGCCATCGAAGGTGCGTTCCGTCCAGGCAGCGCCAGTGCAGCGCGCAACAGCGTACTCTGCAAGGCACACTGCAAGCAGGCGCCCGGCAACGCCGTCCACGGGGTAATGCAAGCCGGCATAGACGCGGTTGTCGGCGATCGCCTTGGCTTGCTGTTCCAGACCGGAGTCCATCTCGCTGCCGGGTGTGAGCCCCAACAAGGCGCGCAGAAAGTAGGCCACGGTGAAGGCCTCGGTAGCATGCCCGCTCGGAAGGGCGGACCAGCCGGGTGTCTGTAGAATCGGCTGCACCCTCGCAGAGAGTTCGACCGGTCTCTGGACGGCCAACGCGTGCTTGAATTCGTGCACCACCTGCATCGCGAACGAGACCACTGAACCAATCAGTTCGAAGGTCCACGGCGTGCGCGTCGCGCTCAGGGGCACGAGGGTCGTCCAGAACGGCACTTGCGGCAGCATCTGGCACTGGATCTCCGACGCACGCGGCCGGCGCTTGTCGCCGCTGGCAAGCGACACGACCTTGGCAAGCTGTGCGTCGAAGACGGTACGAGCCGGTCGCGACACGCTGGCCACAGGTCGGGCTGTCGCATTCAGGGCAGCCCCCACGCGCGTTACGTGGAAGTGAGTAAGCTGAACCTTGGGATGGGCCGCTACCGAATTGTCGAATTCGTAGGTCAATCCTTCATGGAGTTCCACCGCACACAGGTGGGCACGAACCTCCGGTTGCCAGAACGCCAGTTGGTTGGCCTGGTTGAAGGCAGGCATTGCCAATGGCCCATAGGCACCGGTGCGAACGTCCGCCGGCTTCCCGGTAAAGTCGATCCGCCCGCTGGACTTGATCAGCGCCTCGGTCAACTCCGGATCACCCGACATGCCCGTCAACTCCGCCAGGCGCCCCGGAGCGCGCCCGCCACTCGTCATCGCCGTCATCGCCGTCATCGCCGTCATCGCCGTCATTGCAGTCATCGCAGTTTCCTTTCCTGGGGTTCACCCCTTGGGTACACCTGCCTGGCGCAGTGCGTCCGCCAGGACCAGCGCGTGCGGATGCGCGCGGCCGCTGTAGCGGCTCATGAAAACGTTGACCGTGAACTCCGGCTCGAGCCGCAACAGATCCTGGATGACGCCCTTCGCCTCCTCGACCTGGCCGTCCAGCGTGAGCGCCGCGGCCAGCGCCCGGTGCGTGGACGTGTGGCTGGCGTTCAAGCGCAATGAGTGGCGCAGCAGGTTGATGGCGTCCGGATACTCGCCGGCGCACATCAGGGCCATGCCGGCCATCGACTTGGCGTAATACTCCAGCGACCCGATGGGGGCCAGCTCCAGGCCGCGACGCGCCGCGGCGGCCGCCTCGGGGCCCTTGCCCTGCCACGCGCAGAGCGTGCCGGTGTACAACCAGGCCAGCGCCTCGTTGGGATTCATGGCCAGCGCCCGGGCGTAGCAATCTCCCGCGGCGTCGAGGTCATGCTGGAAGTACGCCTTCATCAGACCGGCGATCGTGAGTGCGAAGGCGCTGTCCGGCTGGGTCTGCACGGCGCGATCCGCCAGGTCCGTCGCGATCTTCTGGCTGGCGGGCGCCTGCAGCCCGCGGTTCGCGCCGATCGCGTACCACATGGCCAGCCACGAATGCGCCTCGGCATGCCGGGGGTGGCGGTCGATCACCGCGGAAAGAACCTTGCCGCTGAAGCTGAACGCCTCCACGCCGACCTGGTGGACCCCAGCGATGCCGGCGAACATCAAAGCCTGTTCGGCCAGCGTCGGCAGCGGCCGGTGCATGGCCTGCTGCACCGCGCGGCCCAGGATGGCCAGGTGCGCCGCGGAAGATATGTCATGGCAAAGCTCGCTGGCGGGCTGCAGCAGGTCCGCCACCTCGCCCTGCATGCGGTCCGTCCACAGCACTTCGCCACCCTGTGTTTCGATCAGTTCCGCCGTGATGAGCAGCTTGGGATCGACCGCCGCATAGCTGCCGCTCAGCACGTAATCGGCACGGAGCTGGGCGCTGACCTCCTGCACGTTGATGGCGCGATGGCGCAGTTCCGTGGTCGCCAGGCGCGAGATGACCTTCAGGTCGGAGCTTTTCGCAAGGTGCGCAATGACGCCGTCCGCAATCAGCTCGCCGATGGCGAAATGCCCGGTCACCGAACTGCGCGAGCTGAAGGGGATCACTGCGATGGTCGGCTGTTGCACCGGCGTGTACTCGCGTTCGGGCACAAGCAGCGGCCTGGGCCCCGCGGAGCCCACGCGGAAGGCGCGGACCGGATCCGCCACGTGCTTGAGGTAGCACTGGCCCATGTCCTGCAGCTTGGCGTCGATGCCGTCCGTGAGGCCGTCACGCACCTCGGCGGTGACCATGGTCTCGCCCGGGCCGGCCAGTCCGGCCACGCGGGCAGCGAGGTTGACGCCGCTGCCGTAGATGTCGATGTCGTCGACGTAGACGTGCGTGGCATTCAGGCCCGCACGCAGATAGAGCTGTTGCTCCGGCGCCAGCGTGGCGTTGGCATCGTCGAAGTGCCGATGCAGTTGCAAGGCCGCGGCGACTCCGTCTCGCACGGAATCGAACTCGACCATGATGCCGTCGCCGAGGCTCTTCACGAGCCGCCCGTGGTGGAGTGGCAGCACCGTTTCGCGCGCATAGGCGACGAAGCCGCGCCAGTGCCCTATCACTCCCAGCTCGTTGGCGCCCATCAGGCGAACGGATTCCACGAGGTCCATCACCAGCACGACTTTCTGCCGCTGCGGCAGGGCAAGCGCGGATGCGCCCGCGTCCGGGGCTGCGGTGAATCCCATCGTGTCGGGGCTGGTTGACTGAGTCATGCCTTGCCTGGGGTACCGTACTTACGAAGTGTCACGGATGTGAACCCAAATTGAAACCCCGGGACACGCATAGGCCGTGCCCACGGACGGTGCACGCGCACTGGACTGGCATGGCGTTCAGGCGTATACGCGCGGCAGGTGAAAATACGCAAATGCAGCTGCCCCCGCTCGAAACCGCCCTGCCCCCCGAAGCCCTGCGCGTCCTGGCCCTGGCCACCCGCCGCACCACGCCCTGCGGCGACGGCGACATCGTCTGGCACACCTGGGGCGATGCCGGCGCCGCGCCGCTGGTGCTGCTGCATGGTGGCAGCGGCAGCTGGACCCACTGGATCCGCAACGTCGAAGCGCTGGCCGCCGCGGGCCGGCGGGTGGTGGTGCCGGACCTGCCGGGGTTCGGCGATTCGGCCCGTCCGCCGGACGGGCAGGATGCGGACGCGGTGGCGCCGGCGCTGGCCGACGGACTGGTGCGGTTGCTGGGCGAGGCGCCGGTCGACGTCGTCGGCTTCTCTTTTGGCGGCCTGTGCGGTGGGCTGATGGCGGCGGCGCAGCCAGCGCGCGTGCGCCGGCTGGTGCTGGTGGGCGCGCCCGCGCTGGGCCTGCGCGACCGGCGCCTCTCACTCACCTCCTGGCGCGAGCTGGAGGATCCGCAGGCACAGCGCGCCGCGCACCGCAGCAACCTGGCGGCCTTGATGCTGCACCGGCCGGAGGCCATCGACGAACTTGCGGTGGACTTGCAGGCCGCCAACGTGCCGCGGGATCGGATGCTGCGGCGGAAGCTGGCGATGACGGATGTTCTCGCGCGGTCGCTGCCCACCTTCAGCTGCCCCGTGGACGCCATCTACGGCGAGCAGGACGTTCTGTACCGGGGCGCGCTGGACAAGCTGGCGGAGGTACTGCGGACCGGGCCGACGTTCGGGGAGTTGGTGCTGGTGCCGGGGGCGGGGCACTGGCTGCAGTACGAGGCCGCGGGGGTGTTTAACCGCGAGGTGATGCGGCTGTTAGCCCGCTAGCACCCGCCGCGTTGTCATTGCGGGCGCCCTGATGTCATTGCGGGCTTCACCCGCAATCCACTGTCCCCATCAAATCGTGCAGTGCTCGTCCGCGAACGACCCCACTGCGTCATGCACCGCATTCCAGTCCACCGCGCAGGCCTCGGCCATCTCGCGCCGGCTCTGGCCAAATCCTGCGCACACCCCAGATGCTCGTCAAGCATCTGGGGAGGTTCATCCAACCCTGCTTCGGGCGGCCCCGCTTCAGTGCAGCGGCGGCGTGCTCACCGGCATCTTGCGCACATGCGCGGCCTGCTCGAACGCGTACGCATACGACAGCAGCTTGGGCTCGCTGTAGTCCAGCCCCAGCAGCTCTGCCCCCACCGGCACGCCGATCGGCGCGGTGGCTGTGGGCGTCGAGAAGCCGCCCGGAAAGGTGACGGCCGGGAAGCCGGTGCCGTGGGACAGCGCGCCATTGCGCTCCGGCTGATCGACCCCACCCGCCAACGCCGGCAGCACGCGCTGCAGCGGATAGAGGATGGCATCGAGATGCAGGTCCGCCATCTTCGAAGCCAGCAGGATGCGCAGCTTCTCGCGGTTGGCCGTGCGCTCGCGGTAGGTGGCGTTGTTCATGCCGTCGTCGATGGCGATCTCCGCTTCCATTGTCTTCTGCACGTCCGGCGTGGCGCTCCTGGTGTCCACCAGCTGGCGGAAACTGGTCACCGGCTGGTTCGGTCCGAGGTCGGCGAAGTACTGGTCGAACACGGTGCGCGCTTCCCAGCGGTCGGTGCTGACGTTGGCGGCCAGCTTGTCGACGTCCGGCAGGTCGAAGCGCACTATCGTGGCGCCCTGCCCCTCCATGGTGCGCATCACCTGGTTCATCACGCGATTGACGTCGGCGTGGCGGTCTTCCTTGCCGTACACGTTGTTCAGCACGCCGATGCGCGCGCCCTTGAGGGTGGCGCCCTTCAGCGCGGCGACATAGCTGGCGGGCCGCTTGCCCACGCCCAGGGCGGTGATCGGGTCGTGCGGGTCGTAGCCGGCCATCACGTCGAACAGCAGCGCGGCGTCCTTGACGGTGCGCGCGAGCGGGCCCACCTCGTCCTGCGTGAGGCTGTTGGGGATGACGCCGGCGCGGCTGACCAGCCCGCGCGTGGCCCGGATGCCGACCAGGCTGGCGGCCGAGGCGGGTGAGCGGATCGACTGGCCGGTGTCGCTGCCGGTGCCCAGAACCGCCATGTTGGTGGCCAGCGCCACGGCGGTGCCGCCGCTGGAGCCGCCGGGCGTGCGCGTCAGGTCATAGGGGTTGAGCACCTGGCCGCCCAGGCTGCTGTTGGAGACGCCGCCGCGGGCGAACTCCTGCAGGTTGGTCTTGCCCAGGATGATGGCGCCGGCGCGGCGCATGCGGTCCACCGTGAAGGCATCGGCCGGCGGCCGCGAGTTCTTCATCGCCAGGTTGCCGCCGCTGGTGGGCATGTCCTTGGTGTTGTAGTTGTCCTTCAGCACGATCGGGATGCCGTGCAGCGGGCCGACGTGGCCGTGCTTGGCCTTGAACTCGGCGTCGAGGCGGGCGGCTTCGGCGAGGGCCTGCGGGTTGACGGTGATGAAGGCGCGCAGGGCCGGGCCCTTCTGGTCGTAGGCGTCGATGCGTTCGAGGTACTGCTTGACCAGCTCGGTGGCCGTGAGGGAGCCGTCGCGGTAGGCGGCGTGGATGGAGTCAACGGTCGCTTCTTCGAGGACGAAGGGCTTGGCGTGGGCGGGGGACATGGAAAGGGCCATGGCCGTGATTGTGGCGGCGAGAGAGGATTTGAGGATGGTTGTGGGGGAGGGCATTGGCTCGAAGGGCGGGTGGGGTTGGCTGCGGTCGATCAGGGAGCCAAACAACGTGCAGGATGCGTGCCACGCGACCGGGAATGGGGTCGAGCTAAACATTGAATGAAGTGACGCTTCATGAGCGCGCCGCCCCGCATCTCGGATGCTCCGCCTATTCGGGCCAGACCCGGACACTGACGGTCGCGAACTTCCAGCCGTCGTCGGTGCGGACGCACGCCGCTGTGTAGACGACGCACATGGACACGCGGCCGGGGCCCTCGCGCCAGTCGGTGACCAGGGCGCGGAAGCGCGCCTTGGTCGAATTCTCATCCCCGCCGGGCTCGACGAGGACATCCGTCATCTGATGACGGGCCTTCAGCTGGAACCGCCCAATGATCGCGGCCTCGATGGGAACTACGTCTGCGCCATAGCCGCCTGAAACGCGCTATGGCTCTCAATTCCCTCTCGCGGCGGGCTTGCGGCCGTGGTCATTCAGCCATGAACCTGATGATTTGCTCGGCGACGGCGCGGGGGGCTTCTTCGGGCATATAATGCCCACAAGCCGCAAACACACCGCCCCGCACATCCGCCGCGGCCAATCGCATCGTGTCGAGGACCATTGTTCCCACTCCGCTCTCCGCGCCGAAAGCGAGCACCGGCATGGAGAGCTTGCGCTCAGCGCGCGCCCGGGTGT
>JAQGMU010000120.1 GCA_028292195.1 Ramlibacter sp.
GGCACCAGGCTGAAGTGCTGGTGGACCATCGCGATGCCGTGCGACAGGGCGTCGGCCGGCGAGCGCGGGCGATACGGCGCCCCATTCAACGTCATCTCGCCGGCATCCGGCTTGTGCACGCCGAACACCAGGTTGCACAGGGTCGACTTGCCGGCGCCGTTCTCGCCCAGCAGGCAGTGGATCTCGCCGGGCATCAGCTCCAGCGATGCGTCCTGCAGCGCCTGCAGGCTGCCGAAGCGCTTGGCCAGGCCCTCCAGGCGCAGCAGCGGCATCGCCGCGGGCGGCGGCGGCGCTGCGCCTGCCCCGGAGCCGGCGTCGGGCGCGGCGCGCATGGCGTCAGCCTTCCAGCACCTTGATCTTGCCGGACAGGATGTCCTTCTTGATCTGGTCCAGCTTGGACTTCATTTCGGGCGTGGCGCCGCACACCACCATGTCGGATGCCGCGGGCCCCATCGCCAGGCCGAAGGGCTTGTAGCCGGCCTTCCAGGTGCCGCCCACCGCTTCCTTGATGGCGTACTGCACCTGGTAGCCGACGCCAGTGATGCTGTAGGCGGGGTACAGCGGGTCGCTGCCGCAGCGGTCGGTGTAGCTGCCGACGATCTTGGTGCCCTTCTCCTTGGCCGCCTGCTCCATGCCGCGCAGGCCGAGGTTGAGGATGTGATAGTGGACGTCGGCGCCCTGCGCGATGGCGGCCAGCGTGGCCTCCTTCGACTTGGCGACGTTGTCGAAATCGCCGGTGTAGTTCTCGAAGTACTTGATCTTCGGGTTGACGTACTTGGCGCCATTGCCGAATTCCTTGCCGGCGTTGACGATGGAGGGGATCTCCATGCCGCCGACGTAGCTCACCGCGCCGTTCTTCGACAGCATGGCTGCCGCCGCGCCGGCCACGAAGGCGATCTCGGCCTGCTTGACGTCGTAGCCCGCCACGTTGGCCATCTCGTCGGACTTGTTGCCGCCGACGATGGAGAACTTGGTGTTGGGGAAGCGCTTGGCCACCTTCAGCACGGCCGCCTGGGTCTGGCCGCCGACGCCGATCACCAGCTTGTTCTTGCCGGCCAGGTTGGTCAGGGCCTGCTCCATGTCGGCGTAGTTGATGTTCTCGATCATCTGCACCTTGACCTGGGGGCCCAGTTCCTTCTGCGCCGCCATCAGCCCGTCGTAGCCAGACTCCATCCAGCCCTTGTCGGACTTGGAGCCCGGGATCAGGATGCCGACGGCCACCGGGTCGGCGGCCCGCGCACGCGGCGCCAGGGCGCCGGCGGCCAGCAGGGCGGCCGCGAGCACGGCCAGGGAGAGCTTGCGGCGGGAGAGGGGAAGAGCCTTCATGGCATGCCTTTCGCTAGACGGAGGGAGGTAATCAATCAATTACTTAAGCTGTGCTGCATTGCAATAACAGTGCCAAGCGAAAACCGGGCTTGCGCCGGGCGCCGCCACGCCAAGCTGGTGCGCGGCAAGCTTTCATGCACCACGAAGCGGCGCTTCCGGCCGCGCCATTCCCCAACCAGGAGACACGATGAAGCGCCACCCCTACCTGCCCGACCCGCGCCCGGAGAACGCGCTCGGCCTGGGCCACCAGTACTACTGGCTGGCGAGCGAGAGCGAGGTCAACATGGCACTGCCGGCGCCCGCGCCGGTACCGCTGCATATCGCGGCCGCGCCGCAGAACCTGGTGCTGGACGCGCGCCGCACGGCCATCGTGGTGATCGACCTGCAGAACGACTTCTGCACCCAGGGCGGCTGGGTCGACCACATCGGCGGCAACTACGCGGCCGACCGCACCCCGATCGCCCCGCTGCGCAAGCTGCTGCCGGACCTGCGCAAGGCCGGCGTGCCGGTGATCTGGGTGAACTGGGGCAACCGGCCGGACCTGGCCAACATGCCGCCCAACCAGATCCACCTGTACAAGAACAGCGGCCAGGGCACCGGCCTGGGCGACCCGCTGCCGGGCGGCAAGGGCAAGGTGCTGGAGAAGGACTCCTGGGCGGCCGCCGTCGTCGACGAACTGGCGCCGCTGGAGGGCGACATCCGGGTCGACAAGCACCGCATCAGCGGCTTCTGGGACACGCCGCTCGACAGCATCCTGCGCAACCTGGGCATCAAGAGCATCCTGTTCGCCGGCTGCAACACCGACCAGTGCGTGCTGCACACGCTGACCGACGCCAACTTCCTCGGCTACGGCTGCGTGCTGCTGGAGGATTGCTGCGCCACCAGTTCGCCCGCGTTCTGCACCGAAGCCACGATCTGGAACGTCAAGAAGTGCTTCGGCTTCGTCACCGGGTCCGAACAGGTGCGCGAAGCACTGGCCAGGTGAGCGGTGCACGCGCGGAGGGATTCGGCGCCTGGGTGCCGGGGCCGCGTTGCGTCCGTCCGGCCACCGGGCATGGCACGCTCGACGGCGCGCGGCTGGCGGTGAAGGACCTGATCGACATCGCGGGCCTGGTCACCGGTGGCGGCAATCCCGGCTGGGCCGCTTCCCACGGGCCGGCGGCACACGATGCCCCGGCGGTGGAACGGCTGCGTGCCGCCGGCGCCGCGGTGATCGGCAAGACCGTGACCGACGAACTGGCCTTCAGCCTGGAAGGCGAGAACGCGCACCACGGGACGCCGCGCAACCCGCGCGCGCCGGGTCGGCTGCCGGGCGGATCTTCGAGCGGGTCGGCGGTGGCCGTGGCCGCGGGCTCGGCGGACGTCGCGCTCGGCACCGACACCGGCGGATCGGTGCGGGTGCCGGCCTCGTTCTGCGGCGTGTATGGGATGCGGCCGACCCATGGCCGGGTGCCGCTGGACGGCGTGCTGCCGTTCGCCCCGAGCTACGACACGGTCGGCTGGTTCGCGCGCGATGCGACGCTGCTGGCCGCCGCCGGTGAAGTGCTGCTGGCAAGTGCACCCGCCGCCGGCCACAAGCCGCTGCGTCTGCGCATCGCGATGGATGCGGTGGCGCTGGCCGATGCGCAGTGCGCCGCGGCCTTGCAGGCGATCGCGGTGCGCCTGGGCATAGGCGAGAGCGTGCACGCCTTCGCCGAGCCGTGGCAGGAGTGGCTGGAGGCCTACTCCCTGCTGCAGTGCCTGGAGATCCAGGCCACGCTGGGCCCCTGGATCCGTGACGAAGGGCCGCGTTTCGGCGCCAGCATCGCGCCGCGCTTCGCCGGCGCGCTCGCGCTGGACCCCGAACTCGGAGGTCCATGGCGGCAATGGCGCGCCCGCGCCGCCACCCGGCTGCATGCCATGCTAGGGCCCGACGAAGCGTGGCTGGTGCCGGCGGCCCCCTCCGTGGCGCTGCCGCTGGAGGCGAGCGAGGAGGAGCGCGGCGCGTTCTACCGCAAGGCGCTGGCGCTGGGCGCGCTGGCCGGCCATGCCGGTCTGCCGCAGGTGGTCATGCCGCTGGCCGAGGTGGAGGGCTTGCCGCTGGGCGTGGCATTCATCGCTGCGCCCGGCAACGACGAGCGCCTGCTGGCGCTGGCGCAGGACTGCGAACTGCAAAAGGAGACGTGGAAGTGAGCCTGGACGCCCGCAAACCGGACACCCCGGGCGACGACGCACCGCTGCGGCGCGACCCGGCGCGCACGCGCACGCGGCTGCTGGACGCGGCCATTGCCGAATTCTCGGAACAGGGCATCCACGGCGCCCGCACCGACCGCATCGCACGGCGGGCCGGCACCAACATCCGCATGCTGTACCACTACTTCGGCAGCAAGGACGACCTGTACCTCGCCGCGCTGGAAGTGGTGCTGGCCGAACTGCGGCACGACGAACTGCGCATCGACCCCGAGCAGGGCGATCCGCTGGAGGGCCTGCTGCACGTGTTCGACTACGTCGACGGCCACTTCGGCAGCCACCCGGCGCTGCGCAAGCTGCTCGCCTTCGAGAACCTGAACGAGGCGCGGCACCTGGGGCGCTCGGAGAAGATGCTCGCGATGTCGTCGCCGGTCATCGTGCTGATCCGCCGGCTGCTGCAGCGCGGCGCCGCCGCCGGTTCGGTGCGCGCGGGGGTGGATGCGCTGCACCTGTACGTGTCGATGGTCAGCCTGGCGTACTACGGCCGCGCCCATGCGTACACGCTGTCGCATATCTTCGGCAAGGATCTGCACAAGCCGGCGTGGCAGCGGGCGCATTTGAAGCAGACAAGGGAAATGGTGGCGAGTTTCCTGCGGCCATAGGACCGTGCTCTCAAGGCGAGCGCAAATGCCAGGCCTTGGGCCGCGTGAACGCCTGGATCCCGTATTTCGACAGCGTCAGCCCCACCCCCGAATCCCCCATCCCGCTCCACGGCAGCCGCGGACTCACGCGGTCGCAGCAATTCCAGTAGACGCTGCCCGCGTGCACCTGCGACAGGATGCGCCGTGCCCGTTCCTCGTCGCGCGTGTAGACGCCGGCGGTGAGGCCGTAGCGCGTGTCGTTCATCAGCCGCACCGCTTCCTCGTCGCCCTGCACCTGCTGGATCCCGATCACCGGCCCGAAACTCTCCTCGCGCATGAGCTCCATCGTGTGGTCGACATTCGTCAGC
>JAQGMU010000674.1 GCA_028292195.1 Ramlibacter sp.
CGTGCCGACTCCCGTGGGTATGCTCGCTGACCGCGTCGAACCAACGGTGCCGGGGTTGGTGCGTGTGTCGGTGACAGCGGCCGCTGCGCCCGGCCCATCGTCGACCGCACAGGCGTTTCCCCGCGAAAGCAACACCCGTGTCGACACAATCGACACGTACCTGCCGGTGAGCTTCACCCGCGGCATTTTGCTCGGTGGCTTGGACGCACCTACTGGGGGCCAGTCTCAGACCAATCCGCACCCGGTCCTGATCCGGCTTTCAGACAATTCGGTGCTGCCGAACCGATTTCGCGCCGAATACCGCGAGTGTTTCGTGATCGCCGCGGGTTACGGCGACATCAGCTCGGAGCGAGCCTACCTGCGCACCGAGACGCTGTCATGTGTGCGCGACGACGGCTCCACGCTGGAAGTGAAGATACAGGGAAGCGTCTATGGCGAAGACGGCAAGGTCGGCATGCGCGGACGCCTCGTCACGAAGCAGGGACAGATCCTGGCGAATGCGCTCCTTGCCGGCCTCGCCAGCGGCCTCGGCCAGGGTCTCGCGACAGCATCTACGACCGTAAGCGCGTCCACATTCGGGACAATCGCGACAAGCTCGGGCAGCCAAGCCTACCGAGCCGGACTCGGCAATGGCGCCGGACGCGCACTCGACCGGCTGGCCCAGTACTACATCAAGCTCGCCGAGCAGACCTTCCCGGTCATTGAAGTAGACGCCGGTCGCACGATCGATGTCGTCATCACGAAAGGCGTGCGCATCGACACGGCTACGACCGCAAAAGACCGCCCGGCTTCCAGCCTCCCCCCCGCGCCTCGTTCGCCTGAGGAACAAGATCTGAAGGGACCCACGCATGAAGATTATTGACCGTGTGATTATGGCTGTTGCCTTGATGCTCGGCGCTGTATGTCTCAACGCGACTGCTGCTTCCCGATCCGGGAGCGCTGAAGAGACGCGCCTGCTTGCGGGGCTCCGGAAAATGCATCCTGGCACCCACTTCACGGCACTGTCGCGCACCCCCATTCCGGGCATTTATGAGGTCTGGATGGGCCCCAACGTGGCGCTCGTTTCCAGCCGCAATCCTCGCTATTTCGTATTCGGGCGCGTCTTCGATACCAAGACGATGACGGACCTCACCGCGCCGAAACTCGCTACGGCGGAGCGCCTGCGCACGGAGTTGGAAGCACGCGAGGACGATACGTCCTCAGTGCCAGTACAGGCATTGCCATTCGTCGATGCCATCAAAACCGTCCGCGGCAACTCGAGCCGAACGCTCGTCGTTTTCAGCGATCCCGCATGCCCGTATTGCCGGCAGCTCGAGCCGGAGCTCGAGAAGCTGAGCAACGTCACGATCTACACGTTCGTGGTGCCACTCCAGGGCTCGGCGCTGCCGGCGTCGATCTGGTGCGCTGCCGATCGGCAGAAAGCATGGCGCGAATACATGCTGCACGGCGATCAGAGCCTCTTAGCCACAGGAACATCGTGCGCGCACCCGCTCGAACGCAATCTCGCCCTTGCACAGCGCTTGAAGGTCCGCGGCACGCCGACGATTTTCTACGCCGACGGCCGGCGCAGCGACGGCTACGTCGACGCCGGCGACATCGAGCAGCGGCTGACAACCGCCAGTTCGCGCACGTCTGCTATGGCCTCTACGCGCCGAAAGGAGGGACTCCAATGATGCTTTCGATAACCTGGACGCGTCGCGTGAGTGTGGTTGCTGCATGCGTCGGTCTTTTGATGGGATGCGCCAATATGAGCGGCCTCGACGGCACCGCGGAGTACGGCTGCAAGGCACCTCAAGGCGTGCAGTGCGATTCTGTTTCAGGCAATTACTACAACGCTCTTCAGAATAATCTGCCAAGCCAGCGTCAGGGCCGCGGGGCGGACGGCGACGTGGCCAAAACTCCCAGTACCCGCCGCCAAGCCCCCGCTCCGGACGCGCCACCCGCGCGCCTGCTGCCTGCGGTACCTGCGAGCCCGGATAACGCATTGGCGGCTGCTGTCGCTCTGCCCTTGCGCTCGCAGGCGCGCGTGCTGCGGCTCTGGTTCAAGCCTTGGGAGGATGCGGACCGCGACTTGTACGATCAGGGCTACGTCTACGTGCAGATCGACAGCGGTCGATGGCTGATCGACCACGCCCAGCAGCGAATTCGCGACGCCTACGCGCCGATTCGCCCGCCGCACACGCCATCAGCCACAACCGCACCTGCGCAGCCCATGCTCATGCCGCCTAAAGCTGGCGAGCCAGCTACCGCGGCTCGGCCCGCGAATAACGCGCCTTCAGCATCGAGATCGCTGGCAGAAGCGCTCGACGTTCCGACGATCGATCTTCCCTAGTCGCGCACCGAGGAGCTCCTGATGCTGCAGTCTTTGCGTAAAGGCAACGGCGCGATCCGAGGCGATGGCGGATTTTTCGGCTTGCGCGGGAATACAGAATCGCCTGCCGAGCAATTCGCGGGTTGGCTGCCCTATTCGGCTTATATCAACGGCGACGACATTTTCGTTAATCGCGACAACCTCGGTTTCATGCTCGAGATCATGCCGCAATCCGGTGCCGACGAGCGCATGGTCGAAGTGCTGATTTCGCTCTACTCGACCTGCCCTAAAGGCGCGGGCATCCAGTTTCACCTGTTCGCCTCACCTCACGTCGGTGATCTGCTGCGCCGATATTCGAATCTGCGCATGGAGGACG
>JAQGMU010000112.1 GCA_028292195.1 Ramlibacter sp.
CGGCACCAGGTCGGTCAGCGCCAGTGGCGTGGTGATCGTCGGGGTGGCCGGCCCGCCCAGCATCCGGGACCAGTTCTCCGACAGGTACATCCAGCCGGAGTCGAAGTCCAGCTCCCACAGGGCCAGCCGCGAGGCGTCGAGCGCGCGCTTCTGGCGCTCCTCGCTGTCGCGCAAGGCCTTGTCCGCGGCCTGGGCCCGCGAAACGTCGACATAGGTGGTGATGAAGCCGCCGGCCGGCAGCGGCGAGCGCCGGATGTCGAGCGCGCTGCCGTCGGGCCGCTCGCGCAGCACGTGCTGGGTGGGGTGGGACCTTACCTCCGCCACCACGCGCAGCACCTGGGCTTCCGGATCGCCCGGGCCATAGTCACCGCGCAGCGCGTTGAAGCGGATGAAGTCCTCGAAGCGCGGCTGGCCCTCGAACAGGCGCTCGGGAAATTCCAGCAGCTCGCGGAACTGGCGGTTGTGCGCAATCAGCCGGAACGAGCCGTCGAACACGCTCAGGCCGCAGGGCAGGTTCTCGACCACGCTGGCGAGCAACTGATAGGCGGAGCGTTCTTCGGATGGCGGCGTCTGGGGGTTCATGCGTCCTTGCAACGTGCGGCCGATGATACGTGGGGCTCCGCCGTGGCGGGGAGGCCGCTGCCAGGCGCCGGGGCCCGACCGGCGTGCCCTTTAAAATTGCCGGCATGACATTCCTCCAGAGGCTGCAGGCGGCGCAACAGCGCCATGGCTCCATGCTGTGCGTGGGGCTGGACCCGGAGCCCGCGCGCTTCCCGGCCGGCATGAAGGACAACGCGGCGCGCATCTACGAGTTCTGCGCCCGCATCGTCGACGCCACCGGCGACCTGGTCATCGCCTTCAAGCCGCAGATCGCCTACTTCGCCGCCCATCGCGCCGAGGAACAGCTGGAGCAGCTGATGCGCCACCTGCGGGCCAACTGGCCGCAGGTGCCGGTGATCCTGGATGCCAAGCGCGGCGACATCGGCTCCACCGCGGAGCAGTACGCCAGGGAAGCTTTCGAGCGTTACGGCGCCGACGCCGTCACGCTGTCGCCCTTCATGGGCTTCGACTCGGTGCAGCCTTACCTCAAGTTCCCCGACAAGGGGGCCTTCCTGCTGTGTCGAACCTCCAATCCGGGCGGCGACGACCTGCAGAACCAGCGGCTGGCGTCGATCGAGGGACAGCCGCTGTTGTACGAACACGTGGCCAAGCTGGCGCAGGGTCCGTGGAACCTCAACGGCCAGCTGGGGCTGGTGGTGGGGGCGACCTATCCGGCGGAGATCGAGCGGGTGCGCGCGATCGCGCCCACCTTGCCGCTGCTGATCCCGGGCGTGGGTGCCCAGGGCGGCGATGCGGTGGCCACGGTGCGGGCCGGCTGGCGCGAGGACGCGCCTATCGTGGTGAACTCCTCACGCTCGATCCTGTATGCATCGTCGGGCGTCGACTTCGCCGAGGCGGCGCGGGACGCAGCCGAAAAGATGCGTCAGACCTTGCAGGACGCAAGGCCCCTGTAGGCTGGGTTTCGCGCAGCGAACCCCGGCGTGCTACAGCACCCGGCGCCGCCCGCCGCCACGCAACAGGCTCACGATCACCAGCAGCGCTATCGCGCCGAGGATGGACCCGATCCAGCCGGCCGGCTGCCCCGGCCTGTACCAGCCCATCGCCTGGCCGGCGAACTGGGCGACGAAAGCGCCCGCGATGCCGACCACGGTGGTGAGGATGATGCCCATGCTGTCGTTGCCCGGCTTCAGTGCCCGGGCCAGCAGGCCGACGACGAAGCCGACGAGGATGGTGATGACGATAGACATGTTGTGCTTCCCGACGATTCCTTTGATGGAGCCAATCTAGGGAAAGCCGCATGGCTGCGCTGTAGGAGCGCGCTAGCGGCCGCGGTACGAAACGGCCCCGCGCGCATGAGAGCCGCTCAGAGCAGCCGCTTCAGGTAGCGCCCCGTGTGGCTCTGCGGGTGCGCCGCCACGTCCTCCGGCGTGCCGGCCACCACCACCGAGCCGCCACCGTCGCCGCCTTCCGGCCCCATGTCGATCACCCAGTCGGCCGTCTTGATGACGTCCAGGTTGTGCTCGATCACCACGATGGTGTTGCCGGCGTCCCGCAGCTGGTGCAGCACCTTCAGCAGCAGGGCGATGTCGGCGAAGTGCAGGCCGGTGGTGGGCTCGTCCAGGATGTAGAGCGTGCGGCCGGTGTCGCGCTTGGACAGCTCCAGCGCCAGCTTCACCCGCTGGGCCTCGCCGCCCGACAAGGTGGTCGCGGCTTGCCCCAGCTTGATGTACGAGAGGCCGACGTCCAGCAGCGTCTGCAGCTTGCGCGCGATCGCCGGCACCGGCTTCAGGAACTCGTGCGCGTCCTACACCGTCATGTCGAGGATCTGCGCGATGTTGCGGCCCTTCCACTGCACTTCCAGCGTTTCGCGGTTGTAGCGCTGGCCGCGGCAGACGTCGCACGCCACGTAGACGTCGGGCAGGAAGTGCATCTCCACCTTGACCACCCCGTCGCCCTGGCAAGCCTCGCAGCGGCCGCCGGCCACGTTGAAGGAGAAGCGTCCCGGCCCGTAGCCGCGCTCCTTGGCCGCCGCCGTTTCCGCCATCAGCTCGCGGATCGGCGTGAACAGGCCGGTGTAGGTCGCGGGGTTGCTGCGCGGCGTGCGGCCGATCGGCGACTGGTCGACGTTGATCACCTTGTCGAAGTGTTCGATGCCCTCGATCGCCTGGCAGGGCGCCGGCTCCTCGTGCGCCCGGTACAGCTGGCGCGCCACCGCCGCATAGAGCGTGTCGTTGACGAGCGTGGACTTGCCGGAGCCGGAGACGCCGGTGACGCAGGTGAACAGGCCGACCGGGATCTCCACGGTCACGTCCTTCAGGTTGTTGCCGCTGGCGCCGGCGATGCGGATCAC
>JAQGMU010000209.1 GCA_028292195.1 Ramlibacter sp.
CCTTTGAGTCACCATCGAGCGCGTGATGACGGACAACTGCAACTGCTACCACAAGGCCTTCAACGCCGCTTGCGAGAGCCTGGGCATCAGGCACATACGGACGCGGCCATACACGCCCAAGACGAACGGCAAGGCGGAGCGATTCGTGCAGACAAGCCCGCGCGAATGGGCATACGCGCAACCCTACGAGAGCTCGGCAGAGCGAGAAGCTGCGCTGCAGCCATTCCTTGACCGCTACAACTGGGAGCGACCACACTCCTCACTCAAGAAGCAGCCGCCCATTTCTCGGATCCGGCGTGTGAACCAGCTCGTGAGACGCAACAGCTAGGCGCGGCCGAGGCCGTGTACTTTCCGTACACAAGGAGGCCGCAACAACGCATGGCGCTGTTCCAGGCACCGGCCCGAAGGGTTGGGCCGATAAGGGGGCGCATGCGTCGTTACGGTCACGAGTCAAGCCGTCCAGGCTTGACTCGCGCCCGCGCCTGGCCTGCGCCCCCTTCTCGGCCCAACGCAGGCCCGTTTCTCTGCCGTCCAGGCTCCTGGGTTTCACGCTGGTCGAACTGCTGGTGGCGCTGTTCGCCCTGGCACTGCTGGCCGCGCTCAGCTGGCGCGGCCTGGACGGCATGATGCGCACCCGCCAGCAGACCGAGGCCCGGGCCGACGAGGTGCTGACCTTGCAGACCGGGCTGGCCCAGTGGACGGCCGACCTCGACGCCATCGAGCAGTTTCCGGGCACGACCGCGCTGGACTGGAACGGCCGCGTGCTGCGCCTGACGCGCCAGGCCAGCGCCCCCGGCGCCGAGAGCGCGCTGGTGGTGGCCTGGACCCGGCGCGAGGGCCATTGGCTGCGCTGGCAGTCGCCGCCCGTGGCCACCCGCGGCGACCTCGACGCGGCCTGGCAGCTGGCGGACCTGTGGTCGCAGAACGCGAGCGAAGCCATGCGGCGGCAGGAAGTGCAGGTGGTGCCGCTGGAGGATTGGCAGATCTTCTACTTCCGCAGCGACGCCTGGACCAACCCGCTGTCCAGCGGCGCCACCCAGACGCCGGGCACGGGCGCCCTCGCGACCGCGGCCCCCGGCCAGGTCGCCACCAATGTGCTGCCCGATGGCGTGCGGCTGGTGCTGCAGCTGCCGGGCAACCGCGCCATCGGCGGCCGGCTGGTGCGCGACTGGGTGCGGCCAACCCTGGGCGGGGGCAAGTCATGAAGCGCGCCGCCCAGGCCGGCGCGGCGCTGCTGGTGGCCATGCTGACCGTGTCGCTGGTGGCGACCTTCGCCGCCGCGGCGCTCTGGCAGCAATGGCGCAGCGTCGAGATCGAGGCCGCCGAGCGCACCCGCGTGCAGTCGGCCTGGATCCTGACCGGCGCGCTGGACTGGTCGCGCCTGATCCTGCGCGAGGACCGCCGTTCCAGCAGCGTCGACCACCTGGGCGAGCCCTGGGCCGTGCCGCTGCAGGAGGCGCGCCTGAGCACCTTCCTGTCCGCCGATGCCACCAACACCGCCGGCAGCGACGCCGACGACGTCTTCCTGTCCGGCGACATCACCGACCTGCAGTCGCTGCTGAACGTGCAGAACCTGTTCAAGGCAAGCAGCGTCGATGCCGAGGGCATGAAAAGCTTCCAGCGGCTGTTCGAGGTGCTGGGGCTGCCGCAGGCCGAGATGAACCGGCTGGCGGAGAACTTCCGCTTCGCCTCCGACATCAGCGTCGACAACCGCTCGGCCAGCCGGGCACCGCTGGTGCCGGCGCGCATCGACCAGCTGGTCTGGCTGGGCCTGTCACCGGCCACCGTTGCCGCCCTCAAGCCCTACGTCACCCTGCTGCCCACTGCCACCAAGGTGAACCTGAACACCGCGCCGGCCGAAGTGATCTACGCGGCGCTGCGCGGCATCAGCCTGGCCGACGCCCAGCGGCTGGTGGCGGCGCGCCAGAGCCAGCCGTTCCGCAAGGTGGAGGATGCGCTGGAGCTGCTGCCGGCCACCGCGGCGGCCGGCAAGGACAACGTCGGCTACGCCACCGACTTCTTCGCGGTGCGCGGCCGCATCCGGCTGAACGACGTGGTGGTGGAGGAGCACTCGGTGGTGCAGCGCTCGCCCGGCGGCGAGGTCAAGGCGATCCAGCGCGAACGCGGCGTGCTGGATCCGGCGGCGCTCGCCCAGCTGGCCGTGCGCCGCTGACCCGGGTCGCGCACCTACAATGCCCCGCACCCCATGAGCTCCCTGATCGTTTTGCTGCCCCTAGAGCCTGCTTCCAGCGCCAGGGAATGGGCCTATGCGCTGACGCCCGAGGGCCGCACGCTGGCCGACCACGGCAAGGCGCTGGCCGCGCTGTTGCCGCTGCCGCGCGGCGCCGGCGCCGAGGTGGTGGCCGTGGTGCCGGTGCAGGCGCTGGCCTGGCACCGCGTCACCCTCCCGAAGGGGATGGCGGCCGGTTCGCCGCGGCTGCGTGCCGCGCTCGAAGGCCTGCTGGAAGAACAGCTGCTGGACGAGCCGGAAGCCCTGCACCTGGCGCTGCAGCCGGGCGCCCGCGCCGGCGAGCCGGCCTGGGTGGCGACCTGCGACCGCGCCTGGCTGCGCAACGCGCTGCAGTTGCTGGAAGCTGCCGACCGGCCGGCCACCCGCATCGTTCCCGAATTCGCCCCCGAGGGGGTTCCGGCGCTGGTGGTGATCGGCGACTCGGAGCAGCCGCTGGCGGTGGCCGCCAGCGCCGACGGCGTGATCGCCCTGCCCCTGAACTACGCCACGCTGCCGCTGCTGCCCACGCTGCCTGACGACGCGCCGCTGCTGGCCGAGCCCGCCGTGGCCGGCGTGGCCGAACAACTGCTGGGCCGCAAGCTCACGCTGCAGCAGGCACCCCAGCGCTGGATGCAGTCGGCGCGCACGCGCTGGGACCTGGCGCAGTTCGACTTCGCCAGTTCGGCCCAGGCCCGCGCTTTCAAGAAGATGGCCACCGGCTGGGCCGAGGTGCTGAACGGCGCGCCGTGGCGGCCCGCGCGCTGGGCCACCGCCGTCCTGGTCGCGGCCAACCTGGTGGGCCTGAACGCCTACGCCTGGAAGGAACGCGCCAGCCTGGAGGGCAAGCGCGAGGCCGTGCGCCGCACCCTGACCGAGACCTTCCCGCAGGTGAAGGTGGTGGTCGATGCGCCGCTGCAGATGGAGCGCGAGGTGCAGGCGCTGCGCCAGCAGACCGGCACCGCGTCGCCGCGCGACCTCGACGCCCTGCTCGCCGCGCTGGCCGAAGCGCTGCCGCCCGGGCGCACGCCGTCGGCGCTGGAATACAGCGCCGGCGAGCTGCGCGCCACCGGCATGGCCCTGGGCCGCGAGGAAGTGCGCGGCGTGGCGAGCCAACTGAAGACGCTCGGCTACCTGGCCACGGGCGAAGGCGAGACCCTGGCCATCACGGCGGAGGATGTGCGATGAGCACGGCACCCGCGCCGACACCGATGCAGATGCTGCAGGCCCGCTTTGCCGGCCTGGCGCCGCGCGAGCAGGGGCTGGTGGCCGGCGCCGCGGCCCTGGTGGTGCTGGCCCTGCTCTGGTGGATTGCGCTGGCACCGGCCCTGGCCACGCTGCGCGCCGCCGGCGAGCAGCACCGCCTGCTGGACGCCCAGCTGCAGCAGGTGCAGCGGCTGCAGGCCCAGGCCAAGGCCATGCAGGCGCAGCCGCGCCAGGGCCACGACGAGGCGATGCGCCAGCTGGAACAGGCGATCCGCCAGCAGCTCGGCGTGAGCGCGCGTTACAGCATCGCCGGCGAGCGGGTCACCGTCACCCTCCTCAACACACCGGCGCCAGCGCTGGCCCAGTGGCTGACGCAGGTGCGCAGCAACGCCCGCGCCCTGCCCGGCGAAGCGAAGCTCACGCGCAACGCCGCCGGCGGCTGGGACGGCAGCCTGGTGCTGACCCTCCCCCCGCGCTAGTGGCGCGCGCTCCGCGGCTTCCCAGCGAAGTGCCCTGGTCCTGGGCGCTGGCCGGCCTGGTTTGCGGCCTGCTGCTGGCCTGCATCCTGTTTGCGCCGGCGCGCTGGCTGGCCGATGCCGTGGCCCGCGCCAGCGGTGGCCAGGTGCTGCTGAACGACGCCCGCGGCAGCATCTGGGACGGCTCGGCGCAGCTGCTGCTTACCGGCGGCGCCGGCAGCACCGACGCCGCCGCCCTGCCGGGCCGGGTGGCGTGGGCGCTGGCGCCGCGCTGGGACGGCCTGCAGGCACGGCTGCGCGCCGATTGCTGCATGGACCGGCCGCTGCCGGTGCGGGTGCGGCCCCGCTGGGGCGGGGTGGGTGTCGTCCTGGCGGACAGCGTTTCGCAGTGGCCGGCAAGCGTCGCCACCGGCCTCGGCACCCCCTGGAACACCCTGCAGATCGACGGCGAGCTGCGCCTTTCCACGCAGGGCCTTTCAGTAGAATGGATCGAAGGCCGCCCCATCGTCACGGGGCGGGCCGAGTTGTCGGCGTTGCGCCTGGCGTCGCGCCTGTCTACCCTGAGGCCCATGGGCAGCTACCGCATCACCTTGCAAGGGGGGCCGCAGGCTACGCTGCGGCTGGATACCCTGGACGGTGCCTTGCAACTCACCGGCAGCGGCCAGTGGGTCGGCTCCCGCCTGCGCTTTCGCGGCGAGGCGACGGCGGCGCCGGAACGCGAGGCCGCGCTGGCCAACCTCCTGAACATCATCGGCCGCCGCAGCGGGCCGCGCTCGCTCATCTCCATCGGCTAGCACCGCAGAAAGTCTCCATGAAGTACCGTCTTGCCGCCGCCCTGCTCAGCGCCGCTTTCCTGCTGGGCGCGGCGCCGGGCGTGCTGCACGCGCAGCGCGCGCCGCGAGCCGCCGAAGGCATCACCCTCAACTTCGTCAACGCCGAAATCGAGGCGGTGGCGCGCACCATGGCCGCCATCACCGGCCGCAACATCGTGGTCGACCCGCGCGTGAAGGGCACGATCACGCTGGCGACCGACCGGCCGGTGCCGCCGGCCGCGGCCTTCAACCAGTTCGTCGCCACGCTGCGACTCTCGGGTTACACGGTGGTCGAATCGGGCGGCCTGCTGAAGGTGGTGCCGGAAGCCGAGGCCAAGCTGCAGGGCGGCGCGGTCACGGTGGACGGCGGCTCGGCCAGCGGCAGCCAGATCGTCACCCAGATCTTCCGCCTCAACTACGAGAACGCCGGCAACCTGGTGCCCATCCTGCGGCCGCTGATCAGCCCGAACAACACGATCAACGTGAACCCCGGCAACAACTCGCTGGTGATCACCGACTACGCCGACAACCAGCAGCGGCTGGCCCGCATCATCGCGGCGCTCGACGTGTCCAACGCCACCGACGTCGAGATCGTGGGCCTGCGGCAGGCGCTGGCCTCCGACCTCGCGCCCATCGTCCAGCGGCTGGTCGACTCCGCCGCCAGCGGCCCGGGCGGGGCGGCGGCAACGGCCGGCCAGGGCCAGACCGACACCGCTTTCCGCACCACCGTGATCGCGGAGCCGCGCAGCAACTCGCTGATCATCCGCGCCGCCAACCCGGCGCGGCTGAACCTGGTGCGCTCCATCATCGCCCGGCTGGACATGCCGGCTTCCAGCAGCCCGGCCGGCAACATCTACGTGGTCTACCTGCGCAACGCCGAGGCCACCAAGCTGGCCGCGGTGCTGCGCGCCGCCCTGGCCAGCATGAGCCCGACCGGCGCGGGCGCGGCGGGCGGCGGGCCCATCTCGTCGGCGCCGCTCGTCACCAGCGGCCTGAGCGGCGCCGGCAGCGGCACCGGCACCAGCGCGTCCAATTCGCCGATCGCGCCCTCGGCGCAGCCTTCCACCGGCGGCCAGATCCAGGCCGACCCGGCCACCAACTCCCTGATCATCACCGCGCCGGAACCGCAGTACCGCCAGCTGCGCGCCGTCATCGACCAGCTCGATGGCCGCCGGGCCCAGGTGCTGGTGGAAAGCCTGATCGTGGAAGTGAACGCCGACAAGGTGGCCGAGTTCGGCATCCAGTGGCAGAACGTCCTGGGCTCCGCCACCAGCAGCGTGATCGGCTTCCTGGGCAGCAATTTCAGCGTGGGCGGCCAGAACATCATCAGCCTGGCCACGGGAGCCGCCGCGGGCACCGCAGTGCCCTCCCCCGGCTTCAACCTGGGCGCGGTGCGCAACATCAACGGCACCTACGTGCTGGGCTTCCTGGCCCGCTTCTTCGAAAGCAGCGGCGACGGCAACGTGCTGTCCACGCCCAACCTGCTGACGCTGGACAACGAGGAAGCCAAGATCGTGATCGGCCAGAACGTGCCCTTCGTCACCGGCCAGTTCACCAACACCGGCACGTCCGGCAGCAGCGTGAACCCGTTCCAGACCATCGAGCGCAAGGACGTGGGCCTGACGCTGCGGGTGAAGCCACAGATCAACGAGAACGGCACCGTGCGGCTGACGATCTACCAGGAAACGTCCAGCGTGAAGTCGGGCACCGAGAAGGACGCCAACGGCCCCACCACCAACAAGCGGACCATCGAGTCCAACGTGCTGGTGGACGACGGCGCCATCGTGGTGATCGGCGGCCTGCTGGAGGACAACTACTCCGGCAACGCGGAGAAGGTTCCCTACCTCGGCGACGTCCCGGTGCTGGGCAGCCTGTTCCGCTCGGACTCCCGCACCCGCCGCAAGAGCAACCTGATGGTGTTCCTGCGGCCGGTGATCGTGCGCGACGCCGCGCAGAGCGACACGCTGTCGCTCGACCGCTACGACCTGATGCGCACCAAGCAGCAGAACCTGCAGCCCGCGCCCAGCGCCGTACTGAAAGGCGTGGACGGCGCGCCGGTGATGCCCGAAATCCTGCGCACGGCGCCGCCGGCCAAGGACGTCAACGCGCCCTTCAGCCCGCCCGCGCCCGCCACCACCGCGCCCAGCGTGCGCTGACGCCATGCGCTACCCCCTGCCCTACGGCTTCGCGCGCAGCCAGCAGCTGCTGCTGGAGGACGACGGTGAGCAACTGGTGCTGTGGCACGCCGGCGCCCCGTTGCCCGCGTGGAGCGAGGTGATGCGCAAATTCCCGGTGCGCACGCTGCAGCAGCTGGATCCGGGCGCCCTGGCGCAGCGCATCAGCGCCGCCTATGCCCAGGGCGAGTCGAGCGCCGCCACGGTGGTGAGCGAGGTGCAGAACGACGCCGACCTGTCGCGGATCATGCAGGAGCTGCCGGCGGTGGAAGACCTGCTGGAGGCGAGCGACGACGCGCCCATCATCCGCATGCTGAACGCGCTGCTGACGCAGGCGGCGCGCGACGGCGCCAGCGACATCCACATCGAGCCCTACGAGCGCCATTCGAGCGTGCGCTTTCGCGTCGACGGCACGCTGCGCGAAGTGGTGCAGCCGAACCGGGCGCTGCACGCCGCGCTGATCTCGCGCCTGAAGATCATGGCGGAGCTGGACATCTCCGAGAAGCGGCTGCCGCAGGACGGCCGCATCTCGCTGCGCATCGGCACCCGCGCGGTGGACGTGCGGGTCTCCACCCTGCCCAGCGCGCATGGCGAGCGCGCCGTGCTGCGTCTCCTGGACAAGAGCGAAAGCCGCATCAGCCTGGAATCGGTCGGCATGACCGGCGACACGCTGGAGCGGCTGCTGGACCTGATCTCCCAGCCGCACGGGATCATCCTCGTCACCGGGCCCACCGG
>JAQGMU010000210.1 GCA_028292195.1 Ramlibacter sp.
TGTTCGGCGTGCACAAGCCGGATGCCGGCGAGATGACGTTGAATGGGGCGCCGTATCGCCCGCGCTCGCCGGCCGACGCCCTGTCGCACGGCATCGCGATGGTCCACCAGCACTTCAGCCTGGTGCCCGACCTGACGGTGGTCGACAACCTGCTGCTCGGGCAGGCCAGAGGCGTGCTCGATCGCAAGGCCGGCGCGGCCCGGCTGGCGACCATGAAGGAGCGCTACGGCCTGGCGCTGGATCCTTACGCGCGCATCCAGGACCTGTCGGTGGGAGAGCGCCAGCGGGTCGAGATCGTCAAGTGCCTGGTGCGCGAGCCGCGCCTGCTGGTGCTCGACGAACCCACCGCGGTGCTGCTGCCGGAAGAAATCGAAGCCTTGCTGGCGGTCTGCAAGCGGGTGGCCGCGGAGGGCTGCGGCGTGGTGCTGGTGACGCACAAGCTGGCGGAGATCCGCGAAGTGGCGCAGCGGGCGACGGTGCTGCGCGGCGGCAAGGTGGTGGCGCGCTCGAGCGCGCCGGCGCGGGAGATCGATGCGCTGGTGCGGGCGATGATCCAGCGGGAGCTGCACGCGGCGAAAACGAAAATTGCCGTCATTCCTTCTGAGGCGGGAGTCCAGAGCGCCCGCATTGGTGATCCGGTCCGGGAAATGGCGCTCCAGGCCGACGGCCTCACCGTCCGCGACCCCGACGGCGTCCTGCGCCTGGACAACTTCACCCTGATGGTCGCGCCCGGCGAAATCGTCGCCGTCGCCGGCGTCGAGGGCAACGGCCAGAGCGAGCTGGGTGCCGTGCTCTCCGGCATGCTGCGCCCCACCGAGGGCCGCTTCTTCCTGTGCGGCGAGGAAATGACAGGCCGGCCGCCGCGCGCGCTCACCGCCGCCGGCTGCGGCGTGGTGCCGGAAGACCGCCACGCGCTGGCCTGCGTCCCCGCCATGAGCGTGGCCGAGAACATGATGCTGGACCGGCTGCAGCGCTTCCGCCGCTTCGGCCTGCTCGATCGCAACGCGCTGGGCAGCGCCGCGCGCGAATTGATGCAACGCTTCGACGTCCGTGCCGCCAGCCCCGACGTCGCCTTCGGCGGCCTCTCCGGCGGCAACCAGCAGAAGGCGGTGCTGGCGCGCGAACTCACGCTCGATCCGCTGCGCTTCCTGCTGGCGGCGCAGCCCACCCGCGGCCTCGACGTCGGCGCGGTGGAAGCGGTCTACGGCCACGTCCGGGCAGCTGCGGCGCGCGGCGTCGGCGTGCTGCTGATCTCCTCCGAGCTGGACGAACTGCTGTCGGTGGCGCACCGCGTCATCGTGCTGTACCGCGGCCGCATCATGGGCACCTGCACCGCCGATCCGGCCGAACGCCAGCGCATCGGCGCCTGGATGGCGGGGCACGCCGAACACAGGGCGCCCGAGGCGGTGGAAGCATGACAGCCCTCGTCGCCACCTGGCAGCGCGTGCGGCCCGGCCCGGCGCTGGGTGTCTCGCTGCTGTCCGTCCTGGCCGCGCTCCTGATCGGCTGCGTGCTGGTGGCGCTGATGGGCGTGAACGTGAAGGAGGCGGTTGCTGCCTTCGCCGACGGCGCCTGGGGCTCGCCCTATGCGCTCGCAGCCTCGGTCAACCGGGCACTGGTGTTGATGCTGGTCGGCCTGGGCTTCGTGCTGGCGGAGCGCGCGAATCTCACCAACGTCGGCGGCGAAGGGCAGATCGCGGTGGGCGGTATCGCTGCCACCGCGCTGGCGCTGTGGCCGCCGGTGGCCACGCTGCCGTTCGGTTTCGCCTTCCTGGTGCCGCTGCTCGGCGCCTGCCTCGCGGGCGCGTTCTGGGGCGCGATCCCCGGCGTGCTGAAGGTCAAGGCCGGCACCAACGAGGTCATCTCCACGCTGCTGCTGTCCTTCATCGCGGTCTGGCTGGTGTACGGCAGCGTGCAGTCGGAAAAGTTGCTGCGCCGGCCGATGACGACCTCGGCCACGCTGCCGGAGTCCCTCGAGATCCCGGACCCGACCAGGTTGCCGCTGCTGGGTGGCGACGCGGGCATGCCGCTGCACGCCGGCCTGATCATCGGCATCGCGCTGGCCATCGTGGTGGCCCTCGTGCTGGGCTGGACGGTCCTGGGCCTGAAGCTGCGCGCCGCCGGCCTGAACCCGCGCGCCGCCCGCCGCGCCGGCATGGCGATCGATCGCCTCACCATCGGCGTGCTGTGCGCCGCCGGTGCGCTGGGTGGCCTGGCCGGCGCCTGCATGTTGCAGGGCGAGCAGTACACGCTGAAGGCCGGCTTCTCCTCCGGCTACGGCTTCGACGGCCTGGTGGTCGGACTGCTGGCGCGCGGCTCGGTGGCGGGCGTGGTGGCCGGGTCGCTGATGTTCGGCTTCCTGCGCTCCGGCGGCATCAACATGGAAATGGTGGCGCAGGTGCCCACCGCGCTGGTGGTGGTGATCCAGGGCCTGATCATCGTGATCCTGGCCGGGGCCGCGCTGGCGATCCAGAACCTGGAAAAGAGGCGCGCCTGATGTCACCCGAACTCGCCGCCGTCTTCGTCGGGTCTTCGCTGCGCCTGGCCGCACCGCTGCTGCTGGCCGCCACCGGCGAGCTGGTGAGCGAGAAGGCCGGCGTCCTGAACATGAGCGTCGAAGGGATGATGCTCACCGGCGCCTTTGCCGGCGCCACCGGCGCCTGGGCCACGGGTTCGCCCGCCCTCGGCCTGGCGCTGGGCGTGCTGTGCGTGCTGCCGATCGCCTGGCTGCAGGCCTTCCTGAGCATCACGCTGCGCGCCAACCAGATCGTCACCGGCATCGGCATCAACATCCTGGTGCTGGGCGCGACCACGCTCGGCTACCGCGCCCTGTTCGGCAGCCGCTCGCGTGCCGAGATCCCGGGCCTGGACAAGTGGGCGCCGCCTGGACTGGCCGACATCCCGTACCTGGGCGAGCATGTGTTCACGCAGACCTGGCTGCTGTACGCCGCCGTGGTGCTGGTGGCCATCGTCTGGTGGATGCTCAAGTCGACCGCGCTCGGCCTGGCCGTGCATGCCGCCGGCACCGCGCCGCACGCCGCCAGCAACTCGGGCCTGCCCGTCAACCGCATCCGCTACGGCGCCGTGCTGTTCACCGGCTTCATGTCGGCGCTGGCCGGCTGCTTCCTGTCCATCGGCGACATCCACACCTTCACCGAAGGCATGACCAGCGGCGCCGGCTACCTGGCCATCGCCGCCGTGATCTTCGGCAACTGGAAACTGGGGCGCACGCTGCTGGCCTGCGGGCTGTTCGGCGCGGCCACCGCGCTGCAGTTCCAGCTGCCCGGCATGGGCGTGGAGGTGCCGAGCGCGCTGCTGATCATGCTGCCCTACGTGCTGGCCCTGCTGGCCGTCGGCGGGCTGGTCGGCCGGCAGGTTGCGCCCGCGGCGCTGACGCAGGCTTACGTGGGACATTGATCATGCAACCCCTGTGCACCAATCCCCTGGCCGATGGCCTGCCCGCCGCGGCCTGGATCTACCAACCGGTCGCCCCGCTGGCCGGCGCAGCCAGCGGTCCATTGGCCGGCCTGCGCTTCGCGGTCAAGGACAACATCGACGTCGCCGGCATGGCGACAACGGCGGCTTGCCCCAGCTTCAGCTACCAGCCGGACTACCACGCGACCGTGGTCTTGCGCCTGCTGGCAGCGGGCGCGCAGGTGACGGGCAAGACCAACCTCGACCAGTTCGCCTGCGGGCTCAATGGCACGCGCTCGCCCTATGGCGCGGTGCCGAACGCCTTCGACCCGCGCTACGTCTCTGGCGGTTCGAGCTCGGGGTCGGCCTACGTGGTCGCCACCGGGCAGGTGGACTTCGCGCTCGGCACCGACACCGCCGGCTCGGGCCGCGTGCCGGCCGGCCTGAACAACATCGTCGGCCTGAAGCCGTCCAAGGGTTTGATCAGCACCTTCGGCGTGGTGCCGGCGGCGCAGAGCGTCGATTGCCTGGCGATCTTCGCGACCACCGTGCAACTCGCCGCGCGCGTGCTCGAACAGGCGATGGGCCACGACGCCAGGGATCCCTATTCGCGCAAGCTGAAGCTGGCCGACCGGCCCTTCCCCGCCGCCTTCCGCTTCGGCGTGCCGGACCGGCTGCAGTTCTTCGGCGACGACCTGGCGCAGGCCGCGTTCCGGCAGTCCGTGACCCAGCTGCGCGAGCTGGGCGGCACACCGGTCACCATCGACTACACGCCGCTGGCGCATGCCGCGGCGCTGCTGTACGACAGCGCGCTGGTGGCCGAGCGCTATGCCGCGCTGCGCACCTTCTTCGACGGCCGCGAGGCCGACGTGATGGAGCCGGTGCGCAGCATCATCGGTGGCGGCTGCGGCTACAGCGCCGCCGACCTGTGCGAGGCGCAGGCCCGGCTGCGCGGACTCGGGCAGATCGCCGACGCCATGTGGGACCGCATCGACGTGTTGCTGGTGCCGACCGCGCCCACGCACTACACCATCGAGCAGCTGCGGGCCGACCCGGTGACCCTGAACCGCAACCTCGGCGCGTACACGAACTTCGTCAACCTGCTCGATTACGCGGCGCTGTCGGTGCCCAGCGCACTGCGCCCCGACGGCCTGCCGTTCGGCGTCACGCTGATCGCGCCTTGCGGCAGCGACTGGCAGCTGGCCGACCTGGGCCAGCGCTACCACCACGCAACCGGCCTGCCGCAGGGCGCCACCGGCGAGCCCTTGCCGGCGCCGCAGCCGATTGCGGGGCTGGCCCGCCATGCCAGCGTGAAGGTGGCCGTGGTCGGGGCCCATCTCTCCGGCATGCCGCTCAATGCGCAGCTGACCGAACGCGGCGCCACGCTGCTGCAAGCGACGCAGACCGCACCCGACTACTGCCTCTACGCCCTGCCCGGAACGACACCGCCCAAGCCGGGCCTGGTGCGGGTGGCGCCAGGCACCGGCAGCGCGATCGCGCTGGAGATCTGGGACATGCCGCTGCAGCAATATGGCAGCTTCGTCGCCATGATCCCGCCGCCGCTGGGCATCGCCACGCTGGCGCTGGCCGACGGCAGCGGCGTGCAGGGTTTCGTCTGCGAGGCCGAGGCCGCCGCGGGAGCGCAGGACATCTCGCATCACGGTGGCTGGCGCGCCTACCTGGCAGCGCAGCGGGGAACGCTGCGGTGACCGAAGACGAACTGCTGGCCTACGTGCAGGCCGCCGCGAACCTGCTGCAACTGCCCTTGACCGAGGCGCGGGCGCAGGCCGTGGCGCTGCATCTGGGCCGGACGGCGGCGCTGGCGCGGCTGCTGGATGCCGCGCCGCTGGCGGCGGAGCAAGAGATCGCGCAGATCTATTGCCCGGCGCCTTTTCCACCGGACCTGGAAGCATGAACGGCGAAACCATCCTGCAGGCGGTGGCATCGGGCGAGGCCAGCGCGCGCGACGTGTGCGAAGCGGCCATCGCGGGCATCACGGCCACCGACGGTGAGATCAACGCCTTCACCGACCGCACCTTCATGCGGGCCCGCGCCGAGGCGCAGGCCATCGACAGCCGGCGCGCGCGCGGCGAACTCCTGCCGCCGCTGGCCGGCTTGCCCTACGCCGTGAAGAACCTGTTCGACATCGAGGGCGTGACCACGCTGGCCGGCTCGAAGGTGAACCGCGCCTTGCCGCCCGCGGCCGCGGACGCCGTGCTGGTGCAGCGGATGCAGGCCGCCGGCGCGGTGCTGCTGGGCGGCCTCAACATGGACGAATATGCCTACGGCTTCACCACCGAGAACAGCCACTACGGACCGGTGCGCAACCCGCACGACCGCGCGCGCACGGCCGGCGGCTCGTCCGGCGGTTCCGGCGCCGCGGTCGCGGCCGGCCAGGTGCCGCTGGCGCTGGGCTCGGACACCAACGGCTCGATCCGCGTGCCGGCCTCGCTGTGCGGCGTCTGGGGCCTGAAGCCGACCTTCGGCCGGCTCTCGCGCCGCGGCAGCTATCCCTTCGTCGACAGCATCGACCACCTGGGCCCGTTCGCCGACAGCGTGGAGCTGCTGGCCCTCAGCTACGACGCGCTGCAAGGGCCCGACCCGCTCGATCCCGGCTGCCACGCGCTGGCGGTGCAGCCGGTGGCGCCGCTGCTGTCGCAAGGCAGCGCCGGCCTGCGCGTCGGCGTGCTGGGCGGCTACTTTCGCAGCAATGCGTCGGCACCCGCGCGTGCGGTGGCCGACGCGGCCGGCCGAGCGCTCGGTGCGCAGGAGGAAGTGGAGTGGCCCGACGCCGCGTTGGCCCGCGCCGCCGCCTTCATC
>JAQGMU010000231.1 GCA_028292195.1 Ramlibacter sp.
GCGCTGGACGCCGCGCTGGTCGCGCGTGCCCTGCCCGGCGTTCCGGTGCGGCTGCAGTGGATGCGCGAGGACGAGTTCGGCAACGAGCCGCTGGGCTCGCCCATGGTGGTGCAACTGCGCGGCGCGGTCGATGGCGGCCGCGTCGTGGACTGGCAGCACGAGCTGTGGAGCTACACGCACAGCACGCGCCCCAACGACCCGGACGGCAGCAACCTGCTGGCGGCCTGGCAGCTGCAGGACCCGCTGCCGCCGGGCCCCTCGCGCAACATCCCGCAACCCTCGGGCGGCAGCGACCGCAATGCGGTGCCGCTGTACGCCTTCGCGCGGCAGAAGGTCACCAACCACCTGCTGCTGGACCAGCCGATCCGCACCTCGGCGCTGCGCACGCTGGGCGCCTATGCCAACGTGTTCGCGGCGGAGTCCTTCATGGACGAACTCGCGGCGGCCGCGGGCGCGGACCCGGTCGCCTTCCGGCTGGCCCACCTGCAGGACGCGCGTGCCCGTGCCGTGATCGAACGGGTCGCGGCAATGGCCGGCTGGCAGCCCGCACCCGCGGTCGACACGCGCGATGCGCGCCGGCCGCTGCCCTCGGGCCCGTTGCGCGGGCGCGGCATGGCCTTCGCGAAGTACAAGAACCTCGCGGTCTACTGCGCGGTGGTGGCGGAGGTCAGCGTCGATGCGCAAAGCGGCGCGCTGTCGGTCACGCGCGCCTGGGCGGCGGCGGATGCCGGCCTGGTGGTGAACCCGGACGGGCTGCGCAACCAGATCGAAGGCGGCATGGTGCAGTCCACCAGCTGGACGCTGCACGAAGCCATGCCCTACGACGAGCGCCAGCTGGACGCGCGCAACTGGGCTGACTACCCCATCCTGCGCTTCCCCGATGTGCCGCGCGTGGAAGTGGCGCTGATCGACCGGCCGGAGGAGCGGCCCCTGGGCGTGGGCGAAGGCGCGCAAGGCCCGATGTGCGCCGCCATCGCCAATGCCTTCGCGCAGGCGACGGGCCGGCGCCTGCGGGACCTGCCGTTCACGCCAGACCGTGTGAAGGCCAGGCTCGCCTGATCGCGTCTTTCAACGAGGAGAAAAACCAATGACAACAATCTCCGGCCTGCGCCGGGTCCTCCACCTGTGCGTGGCTGTCGCCGCCGTCGCCCTGCTGGCAGCCAGCCCAGTCGCGCGCGCGCAGCCAGCCGCCGAAGCGAGCAACATGGAGCTGGTGGGTTCCAACGACCTGCAGGCGCGCAGCGCCTACCAGCCCACCCTCCAGAACCAGGATGGCCGCTGGATCGCCTACATCGGCCACCACGGCGGCACGGCGCAGGTGCCCAAGCCCATCAACCCGCTGACCGGCCAGCCCGAATTCAACGGCACCTCGATCGTCGACGTCACCGACCCCGCGCAGCCGAAGTACCTGTTCCACATCCCCGGCGAGGAAGGCCTGGACGAGGGCGGCGGCGCGCAGATGGTGCGGGTGTGCCCGGGCCGCGGCCTGGCCAAGGCGGACCCGGCGCGCTTCTACATGCTGCGCGTGTTCGGCAACTCCGCGCATGAAGTGTGGGACGTCACCAATCCGTCGGCACCGGTGCGGCTGGCCCGCATGGGCGGCATCAAGGGCACGCACAAGAACTGGTGGGAGTGCGACACCGGCATCGCCTACCTGGTCTCGGGCGTCGAGGGCTGGCGCACGCGGCGCATGACCCAGGTCTACGACCTCAGCGACCCGGCGCACCCCGTGTTCATCCGCAACTTCGGCCTGCCCGGCCAGCAGCCGGGTGCCACGGGGACCGCGCCGCAGGAACTGCATGGCCCGATTTCGACCGGGCCGGCCGGCAACCGCGTGTACTTCGGCTACGGCACCAACAAGGACGGCATCGTGCAGATCGTCGACCGGAAGAAGCTGCTGGAAGGGCCGCGCGAACCGACGGACGCCAACCTGCTGTACCCGCAGGTGGGTCGCCTGGACATGTCGCCGCTCACCGGCGCGCACACGGTGTTCCCGCTGCTGGGCGTGGAGGTGCCCGAGTTCGCGCACGACAAGGGCGGCAAGCGCGACTTCCTGCTGGTGGTGAACGAGTCGCTGGTCAACGAATGCGCGGAGGCGCGCCAGATGGCCTGGGTGCTGGACATCACGGTCGAGGCCAAGCCGCAGTTCGTCGCCAACTTCACGGTGCCGGAAGCAAGCGGCAAGTTCTGCAGCCGCGGCGGCCGCTTCGGCACGCATTCGTCCAACGAGAGCTTCGCGCCGGCCTTCTACCGCAAGGTGGCGTTCCTGGCGCACTTCAATGCCGGCGTGCGCGCCGTCGACGTGCGCAACCCTTTCGCGCCGCGGGAGATCGGCTACTACATCCCGGCCGCCAATGCGAACACGCAGCCGCGCTGCGTGAAGGTCGACGGGCAGGACCGCTGCAAGACGGCGATCCAGACCAACAACGTGGAGGTGGACGAGCGCGGGTACGTCTACATCGTGGACCGCGCCAATACCGGGCTGCATGTCTTGCGCCTGACAGCGGAAGGACGGCAGGCTGCGGGGTTGCAGCGCTGAGCCGAGCAAGCCGCGCTACTTCAAGAGAGCGCCTTGGCGAGGATCGGCAGGCTGACGTCCATCCGGTAATCCACGGAGCTGTGGTCGTCGGCGAATTCCTCATAGACATGCCGCACGCCCAGGGCGCCTAGCCGCTTGTGCATGCGCCGCGCGCCGTAGACCAGGTTGTACTGGTCGACGTCGCCGCAATCGATGTACAGCGCCTTCAAGGCCTTGAGCCCCGGGCC
>JAQGMU010000239.1 GCA_028292195.1 Ramlibacter sp.
GCACCCGCCGGCCTGGCAACGTGCGTGGCCTGCCACGGCGCGCGAGGCGAAGGCAGTGCCGCGGCCGGCGCCCCGCGGCTGGCGGGGCAGAACGCCCAGTACCTGGAACATGCCCTGGCCATGTTCAAGGCCGGGACGCGCACCAATGCGCTCATGCAGCCGGTCGCCGCCGGACTGGACGATGCCCAGATACACGCATTGGCCGGCTACTTCGCCGCACTGCGTGGCGTTCCGCTGGCGGCAGCAGCGCCGCCGCCCGCCGATCTCGTGAAAGCCGGAGAGGAGCTGGCGCGCGTCGGCGCCGCGTCCGATCCGACGCCTCCCTGCTTCAGCTGCCACGGGGTCGGCGGCCGCGCCGACAACCCCCGGTTCCCGGCCATCGAGGGGCAGCCCGCCACCTTCATGGTCAACCGCCTGCACGAGTTCCAGGCGCGCGCCCGGGCCAAGCCGCCCGAGCCGGCGACGATGACGGCCGTTGCCGCGCGGCTGAGCGAGGAGCAGATCGGCCAGGTGGCCGCCTTCTTCTCGACGCTGAAGCCCGGGCAATGAACCTGAGGCCGCCGCCGCGAGATGTTGTCGCAAGTCGTCGGGAGACAAGACATGGAGATGCCTGAACGGTCCACCCTCACACCGCAGACGCTGGCCGCCGAGAGGGCCCGCTATTTCGGCACGGCCGGCTGCAGCGCCGGCAATCGCGGCAACGGCTTCCGGCCGGCGTTCCTGGACCGCGAAACCGGCCGGGTCTACCTTTCTGCCTTCGCCGACGGACGCCCCGCGCCCGCGCACCTGCTGGACGGCCTGCCGCCCACGCTGGTGCTGGCCCGCGCGGCGGGAGGCAGCGTGGCCGCGGTCAAGGGCAGCGTGATTTCCGGCTTCGCCCGCGACGGCCACTTCTACACGCGCGAGGAGGCGTTGCGCGAGGCCGAGGCCGAAGCCCCACCCTTTCCGCTCGCCTCCTGATCCGCTCGAGGAAACGCCTCGCAGGACAGTGCTCCCTGGGGGCCGAGATTCAAGGGGCCCACCGGTTGTACGGGTCGCGTGAGATGTAGGCCACGACCCGGTGGTCCAGCGTCCCCGGCGGCGCGACCTGGCGCAGGTCGAACGATGCTTCGCCCGGGGCACCGTCGAAGAAGTACCCGAACTGCTGGCCATTGGCGAGGAAGCGGATCGTCTCGCCCCGGTAGACATTGACGTAGCGGGTGGCCGGGTCGATCCGGATGGTGCGGCTGGCCTCCGTGGGGGAAACCACGTCGCCCAGCAGGCGCGTGGGAACGGCCGCATGGGCCGCCATGGCGGCAAAGAGGCCGAGGGCCGCGAGGGAAAGGGAGCGTTGTTTCAAGTCGAACTCCTGTGCAGGGTGGTGTGGCCCCGGGGGGGGACGATGACCCGCGGGGAAGGCGACGCCTGCCGCGGTCGATGCCATCATGGAAGGGCCGGACTGCGGGCCGGTTTCGGATTGCCGCGTCCCGGTGTCGGCTGCAATGCGCCGGGCCTGCGCCGCCTCAGGCCCCGAGCTGGCCGGCGACCGGCAGCCTGCGGATGCGCTTGCCGGTTGCGGCGAAGATGGCGTTGCACAGGGCGGGCGCCATCGGCGGCACGCCGGGTTCTCCCACGCCGCCGAGCGGCAGGGCGAAATCTCCCGGGATCATGTGCAGCCGGATCTCGCGCGGAGCGACGTTCATGCGGGCCACCTGGTAGTCGTTGAAGTTGCTCTGCTCCACGCGGCCTGCCTTGAAAGTGATCTCCGACAGCATGGCGTTGCCCAGCCCCATCACGCACGCGCCTTCGAGCTGCGCGCGGACGCGCTCCGGGTTGACCTGGGCCCCGCAATCGAAGGCGACGTCGACCCGGGGAACCGAGAGCTCGCCCCGGGCGCCCACCGCGACCTCGACCACCACGGCCACGTAGGCGAGGAAGCTGTAGTGGGCGGCGATGCCCAGCCCATGGCCGGCCGCCAGCTTCCTGCCCCAGCCCGACTCCCTGGCCGCCGTTTCGATGACGCGGCGCAGCCTTCCCGTGTCGAGGGGGTAAAGCGCCGGCGACTCGGTGTAGTTCCAGGAATCGTCCAGCGTGCGGGGATCGATCTTGCGCGCCGGCCCCAGCAGTTCCAGCAGGTAGTCCTTCGGGTCCCGCCCGGCGGCCGCCGCCAGCTCGGCGACGAAGGACTGGATCGCAAAGGCGTGCGGAATGTTCGACACGGAGCGGTACCAGCCGATGCGGGTATGCGCCGGGGCTTCCGGGTTTTCGATGCGCAGGTTGGGAATGGCGAATGGCACGTTCACGAGGCCCATGCCGAGCTCGAACGGCTGCTCGTGCTTCGGGTCGGGCCCGAAGATCGAACGGATGGACGGCGCGGCGCTGCGGTGCAGCCACGCGGTCGGCTTGCCGGCGGCATCCAGCCCCGCTTCCAGACGTTCGACCGAAACGGTGTGGTAGTAGGAGTGCTGGACGTCGTCTTCACGCGTCCACGTGACCTTGACCGGCTTGCCGTCCATCGCCTGCGAAAGCAGGGCGGCTTCGACGGCATAGTCCGGCTTCGACTTCCGCCCGAATCCGCCGCCCAGCAGCGTGACGTTCACGGAGACCCGGTCCGCGGGTAGGCCGAGCCGCTTCGAGATCCGGTCGTGCGCGGCTTGCGGCGCCTGCACCGCGGCCCACACCTCGCAGTGGCCGTTCACGATCCGCGCCGTCGCCGCGGGCGGCTCCATCGGCGCCTGCGTCATGTGGGGAACGTAGTACTCGGCCTGCACGGCGCGCGCGGCCGTTTTCAGGGCGGCATAGGCGTCGCCCTGGTTGCGCACGACCGCTCCGGGAGCGCGCGCTGCCGCCTCCAGCGCCGCCTTGTAGGCGGTCGAGTCGTACGACGCGTTGGCGCCGTCGTCCCACTGGATCTTCAAGGCATTGCGGCCCTGGATGGCGGCCCAGGTGTTGGTCGCGATCACCGCGATGCCGCCGAGCGGCTGGAACTCGGACGGCGGCGGGGTGCCGGCGATCTCGACCACGCGCACGACGCCCGGCACCTTCAGCGCGGCGGACGCGTCGTGCGAGACGACCTTGCCGCCATAGACCGCCGGGCGCGCGACGACGGCGTACAACTGCCCGTCGAGGCGCGTGTCGATGCCGTACCCGCCGCGGCCGGCCACGATGTCCGGCCCGTCGACGAGCTTCACCTTGCCCCTGCCGATGTAGCGGAACTGCGCCGGCGCCTTCAGGCGCAGCTTCTCGCGCGCGGGCACCGGCAGGCGCGCCGCGGCGGCCGCCAGCGCACCGTAGCCCAGCTTCCGCTTGGTGGGCCCGTGGACGACCTCGTGCAGGCTTGCCGCGACTTCGGTCACGGGCACGCCCCATTGCGCCGCCGCCGCTTGCTCCAGCATCGTGCGCGCCGCGGCGCCGCAGCGGCGCATCGGCGCGAAGAAGTGGCGCACGCTGCGCGAGCCGTCGGTGTCCTGGCTGCCGAACCGCACCTGATCGGCCGGCGCCTGCGTCACGCGCACCCGGCTCCAGTCGGCGTCCAACTCGTCGGCGACGATCATCGGCAGGCTGGTGCGAACGCCCTGTCCCATCTCCTGCCGGTGGCAGGTGATCGTCACCGTGCCGTCGGTGCCTATGGCGACGAACACCAGCGGGTTGTCGACCCAGCCGCCCGGCATCGAGTCGGCGCCGTAGCTGGGCTCGTCGGCGGCGAGCGCCGCCCGCGGCAGGCCGACGGCGAGCACCAGGCCCGCGGCCGGAATCGCAGCCAGCAGCGTGCGCCGGCTGATGTTGACGACGTCGAGGGTCCGATCCTTGCTCATCACGCTGCGCCTTTCGCCTGTGCGGCCTGCTTGATGGCGGCGCGGATGCGGGTGTAGGTGCCGCAGCGGCAGATGTTGCCGCTCATCGCGGAATCGATGTCGGCATCGGTGGGACTCGGCTTCTGCTTGAGCAGCGCCGTGGCGGCCATGATCTGTCCCGACTGGCAATAGCCGCACTGCGCCACGCCGAGGTCCAGCCATGCCGCCTGCACGCGCTGGCCGACCGGGTCGGCGCCGATCGCCTCGATGGTCGTGATCTTCCTGCCGACCGCCGCCGAGATCGGTGTGATGCAGGCGCGGGTCGGCACGCCGTCGAGATGAAAGGTGCAGGCGCCGCACATCGCTATTCCGCAGCCGAACTTCGTGCCGGTCATGCCGAGCACGTCGCGCAGGGTCCAGAGCAGCCGGGTGTCATCCGGCACGTCGACGCTGACCGGCTTGCCGTTGACATTCAAGCTCACGCTCATTGCAAATGCTCCTTTTGATACGGAAGGTCTCGCTCCCCGGCGGGCGAGGCGAGGTGGAAGGCGACGAGCGGGCCGCGGCTGGCGGCGTGCATCCGCCGATGCCTTTCGGTGAGGCGCTCCTGTACCCGCGCCTTCTCGTCCTTGCGCTGGGCGCCTTGGGCGCCTTGCGCGCCGACGCCGGCGCCGGTCGCGAACGCGATCGACCCACAGGTCACCAGGAGGGCCAGGCCGTGTTTCAACGCGTTCCGCATGATTCCTCCGCCTCGAGCTTGCGTCGGCATCCGACGAGCGCCAGATTGGTGGCTGCCGCTCGCGCCCGGATTGCAGTCCGCGCGGCGGAGGCTACGGATGTAGCAGTCATCGCCGGTCCCAGAAGCGCTCCATCGCGACGAATACATAGGATGCCGACCAGCCGATCATCAGCAGGCCGGTGAGTGCTTCCGCGCCCGCGAGCAGGCGCAGGGATCCATGGGGGACGATGTCGCCGTAGCCTAGCGACGTGTACGTCTCGGCTGAAAAGTACATCAGCATGCTGAAGCTCGGCACGTGCACGGCGTCGAACGCGCCTGCCCCCAGCCAGCTGATCAGGCCGAGCATGGAGAGGGCGTAGAGGGTGATTTCCACCGCGTGCGCCGCGAACGCGCCGATGATCAGCACGGTCAGCTTCGCGCGCGGCGGCATGGGCAGCAGGGGCAGGGCCTGGCTCAGGCCGCGCAGCGCCTCGTAGTGGATCAGCGTCGTGAGGACCAGCAGCAGGACGCACGCCGAGGCAACCGTGCCCATTCAGCTCCGGGCCCTGGTGCGGCGGACTGCACTGGCGCTCAGGATGGCCGCCATGCCCGCGGTGAACAGCAGGCAGGCGAAACCGGCTGCCGGAGGCTGTCGTGCCTCCACCAGCGCGGCGCCGGCGACCCACACGGCGATGCCGGCCGCCAGCCAGAGGTCCTCGACGAACAACCCGAGCAGTTCGCCGCCCACGGCCGCCAGTGCGCCCGCCTGCTTGACCGCCGCCTTGCCCGGCGCCGCCGGACGTGCCGGCTGCGCCTCGCGCAGCCAGCCGCAAGCCTTGACCAGGAGCAGCCCCAGCCCCAGGAAGACGCCGATCAGCAGCAGGATGCTGGCGTCCTGCGCGGGCCAGGCGAGCCCGATGCCCTCGCCGGCCCAGTAGGTGCCGAAGGCCGTCAGCATGATGCCCACCGCGAACTTCAAGGTGTTCTCCGGGACTTTCGCCAGCGGCCGGTGCAGGAACAGGCCCAGCGCGGCCACCAGCAGCAGCGCCAGCAAGGCGCCGGCCGATGCCGGCAGCAGCAGCCCGCCCTTGACTCCGAGCGCCACCACGACGAACACCACCTCGAGGCCTTCCAGGAGAACGGTCTTGAAGGTCGTCATGAAGGCAATGGCGTCGACCGCCGCTGCGGCCGGGCGGCTGCTCGCGCGCATGGCCTGCGTCTCGCGGGAGAACGCCTGCGCCTCGTCGCGCAGCGGCACGGTGCCGGCGGCACGGAGGATGGACTTGTGCAGCCAGCGCAGCCCGAACATCAGCAGCAGCACGCCCACGACGAGCTGCAGCAGCGCCAGCGGCACGGCAGGCAACGAAGACCCCAGCGCGATCACCAGCACGGCGAGCACGGCGATGCCGGCGGCGGTGCCCAGCAGCGTCGACCTCCAGCCGCGGGTGAGCCCCACGGCAAGCACGATCGTCAGCGCCTCGACGAATTCGACCGTCGAGGCCAGGAAGGAGGCCAGCACCGTGGGGCCGGCCGAAAGCCAATGCGTCATGCCTGGTCCGTTCAAGTTCAAGGGAAGCCGTTCCCCGCACGATGGTGTGCGTCTGCTACGCCTGCACGACGCCCGCATTGCAGTTGAAACACGCTGGGCATGACGTACGCAATGCGCCGTTGCGCGCACCGCAATGCCGCCGGCATGGGCGCCTGCCATCGTGGGTGCATCGCTTTCCCGAAGGAGCTTCCCATGGCCGATGCCGTCCTGCCTACCCGCACCCTCTCCGATGGAGTCTCGCTCGCGCTCGTGCGGCGAGTGCTGCCGCCGAGCGTACGCCTGGAGTCCCCTGCCCATGAGGTGATGACCACGGTCGCCGAACTGTCGGCCGCGACGGTGATGCCGTACGAGGCGCTGGATCAGGCGGAGGAGCGCATGGCCCAGCAAGGCGTCCAGGTGCTGCTGGTCGTGGCGCGGATGCCGCGCGTGCTGGGCGTGCTGGCCCTCCACGACCTCCAGGGCGAGAAACCCCTGCGCCTGGTGTCCGAGCGCCGGCTTGCGTACCGCGACCTGCGCGTCGCCGACCTCATGGAGCCGGTTTCCGGGCTGGATGCGATCGAGCTGCGGGCGCTCAGGCGCGCCTCGGTCGGCCAGGTGGTCGCCACCCTGGTCCGGTCGGGGCGGCCGCACCTGCTGGTGGTCGAGCCGGCGGCGGAAGCCGGGACACTGCACGTGCTCGGCCTGTTGTCCAAGACCCAGGTGGAGCGCCAGCTCGGATTCCCGTTGCCCTCGATCGCGATCGCGGGCACGTTTGCCGAGATCGAGCAGGCGCTGATCTGACCCGGCTGCGGCCCTGGACGGGGCCTTGCGCAGGTCGGAGGGTCACGCCGCCTGCGGCATGGGCGAGTGCTCGTCGAGCGCGGCGGGCGCGGCCTGGCGCAGCAAGCGCTTGGCGGTGCCGACCTCCTCGGCGCCGCCATGGGCGATGACGGCGAATTGGCCGGCGCGCAGGGCGGTCTCGTACTTCACCACCGCATCGCGGGCAATCCCGATCGACGACAGCGCGCCGCCCAGCGCGCCGGCGCCGCCGCCCAGTGCGGCACCTCCGGCGGTGTTGAACAGCGCACCGGCGAGCGGGCCGAGCACCACCACGTGGCCGGCGCCCGGCAGCAGCAGCATCGCCGATCCGGCCAGCAAGCCCCACAGCGCTCCCCAGAGGGCACCGAATTTTCCCCAGAACCTGACGCGGTCGCCGCTGGTCACGTAGCCGAGCACGTTCTCCTGGGACATGTAGTCGCGCCCGATGATCGAGAGCTTCTTCATGTCGAAGCCGGCCTGCTGGAGGTTGCGGATCGCCGCTTCTGCCTGGTTGTGGTCGGCAAAGAGCGCAACCACCTTGTTTTCGTCGTGCATGGGAGTCCTTGTGTTGGAGTCGGGCGGCGAAGGCCGCGCGCCCGGCTGCAAGTGTCCGCAGCGCGTGTGTGCACAAGGTGTCAACCCCGGCCGCCGCGATTACGCGTGCAGCGGCCCCAAGGCGACGCGCCTGCCGCCGGCGCGTCAATACATCGAATCGACCGGCACGTTGAAGATGTAGCCCGCGCCCCGCTCGGTGACGATCAGCTGCGGGCGGGCCGGGTCGGTCTCGATCTTGCGCCGCAGCCGCACGATCTGGACATCCACCGTGCGGTCGTAGACCTCGGCGCTATGCAACCTCGACATGCTCATCAACTGGTCGCGCGACAGGACCCGCTGGGCCGAGCTGCAGAAGGCCGTGAGCAGGCTGAACTCCCCGTTGCTCAGGTCCAGCTTGCGGCCATCCGGCGCCGTGAGCTTGCGCGTGCGGACATTGAACTCCCATCCCGCGAATCGATAGGCGCGGCGCTTGTCGTCGCGCCCGGGCAGCTGGGACTGGTGCTGGTAGCGGCGCAGCACCGCATGGATGCGGGCCAGCAACTCGCGCGGGCTGAAAGGCTTGCTCACGTAATCGTCGGCGCCGAGTTCCAGGCCCATCACACGGTCGGCTTCTTCCGTGTTGCCGGTCAGCAGCATGATGGGAACGGAAGCGCTCTCCCGCAGCGCCTGCGCCAGCGCCAGGCCGTTCTCGCCCTGCAGGCGGACGTCCAGCAGCACGAGGTCGATCGCCTCGGACTCCATGGTCTGGAGCATCTCCTTGCCGGTGGCCACGGCGGTCACGCGGACTTCGTTCTTCGAGAGGTATTCCTCCAGCACGGCGCGGATATCCGGGTCATCGTCGACCACCAGCACGTGCGACTGATTGGCGGCCGGGGCGGCTTCGGTTTCTGTTTTCACGAGGAGGGCCTTGCGGCTGATGGGTGGCGGATGTTTCCGGGCTGTGGCGAAGCGGCGTGGGAGCCCGGCTTCGCCTGCTGCTGCAGTCTCCGGCGATGCGGCTACAGGTCCGTTGCGGCCGGACCGCCCCAGGTCACAACTGCAACCGTTACGGCGGCCGTCTCGGTTGCAACGGGCCGGCGCCGCCGCGCATTCGGGGCGTAACCCCCTGCCGTGAAAGTGTGGTCATCCACATCACGGGAGTCATCATGAAGAAGTTTTCCAGCAGCGGCCTGGCCCTGGTTCTCTGCACGCTGGCGCTGGCCGGCCCCGTCCGCGGGGAAGCGCAGGCCATACTGCCGCGGCCCTCGGCGGCACCGGTAGTGGTGCCCGCGGCGCAGCCTTCGGCGCGCGCGCAGCAGCTGGTGGCGCCGATCGCCCTCTACCCGGATCCGCTGGTCGCGCAGATTCTGACGGCGTCCACGAATCCGGGGGAAGTGGCGCAGGCCTCGGACTGGATGGGTCTCAATCCCTCGCTGGCGGGCACCGACCTCGCCGCGCAGGTCGATTCGCAGCTCTGGGACGACAGCGTCAAGGCGCTCACGCAGTTTCCCACGGTCCTCAAGAACATGGATTCGAACCTGGCGTGGACCACGGCGCTCGGGCAGGCGTACCTGGGCAACCGCCAGGACGTGCTGGATGCGGTCCAGCTGCTGCGCCACCGGGCCTACGCAGCCGGGAAATTGCAGGACACCAGCGCGCAGACCGTGACGGTGCAGGGGCCGACCATCGCCATCGAACCGACCGATCCCGACTTCGTCTACCTGCCGGCCTACGATCCCTGGCGCGTGTATGGCGCGCCCATCGCGGCGTATCCCGGCTGGGTCGGCGTTCCAGGCAGCTACTATCCCGGCGCGGATCTCTACTTCGGGGACGCCCTGGGCATCGGCCTGCTCGCCGGGTTCGGCTGGGCGTGGAACGACTGGGGCTTCGACTGGCATGCCAGGCGCATGATCCACGGCCATGAGCCTCACTTCGCTGACGGCCGCATGGGCTCGCACGAGCCCGGCTTCGGCCACGGCGAACCGCATGGCCACGAAGCGGCTTTCGGTGACGCGGGGGGCCATTTCGGAGCGCACGAGCATCCCGGCCACGACGGGCTGCTGGGCCGGCCGGAGGAGCACGCCTCCATTGCCGGCGACCTTCACGCGGACCACGGCATGGGAGGAGTCTTCCACAGCGGCGGCGAGCATGCGTTCGGCGCGCACATGGGTGGTGAGCATGCGTTCGGCGGCCATATGGGCGGCGGCATCGGCGGCATCGGGGGCGGCGGCCACATGGGCGGCGGCATCGGGGGCGGCGGCCACATGGGCGTTGGTTTCGGGGGCGGCGGTCACATGGGCGGTGGCTTCGGAGGCGGCGGGCACATGGGCGGTGGCTTCGGAGGCGGCCATGGCGGCGGAGGCGGCGGCCATGGCGGCGGTGGCGGGGGCCACAGGTAGTACGCCATGACGAACATCGGCAGCCAACCCGGCTACGCGGCCACCGCCGGCACGCTGAACGCGATGGTCGTGACGCCGTCGCCGCTGGCGGCTGCCACGCCGCCGCCATGCATGCTGG
>JAQGMU010000241.1 GCA_028292195.1 Ramlibacter sp.
CTGGCGTGCGTGTCCGCCGCCTTGGCCTTGCCGGCCATCCCCAACCCCGGTTGCATCCGTTCTTGCATTTGCGCGCTCCGTCATTTGTCTGCTCGGCTGAGAATGCCACGCGCGTATCTTTGTTGCAATAGCAATGCTTTGTTACAGCGTGGCTCTTGTCAAATTGTGCGAGGGAGCGAGCAAAAGTTGCTCCGGCAGCGATGGAAGGGGGCGGTCGCGACACCAGCGGCGGCGGCAATGTCGCCTAAACGCGACGACGGCGCGACCCAAAAAAACGGGCGGCTTATGAGCCGCCCGAATCCACCGAGGAGAACCATGAACTTGCACTCCACTCTCCGCTGCCGGGCGGCTGGCGAATTTCCCGTGCCGGAAATCGCCTGTCACCCTTCACCTCCACAATGCCCGAGTTGGGCTTTTGTATCAAGGCGTTACGGAGATCAGGGTGCTTCGATCCGTGAACTAGTGCGCCAACCGGCCCACTTTGAACGCTCAGTGCAGCATCGCCTCGTCGCGGCCGGACAGCCGCACCAGGTGGGCGACGTCGACGATCAGGGCGACGGAGCCGTCGCCCATGACGGTGGCGCCGGACAGCCCCGGCACGCGGCGGAAGTTGGTTTCCAGGCTCTTGACCACCACCTGCTGCTGGCCGACCAGTTCGTCGACGATCAGGGCCGCGTTGCAGCCGTCGGTCTCGACGATGACGGCGATGCCGCCGCCCTGCTCGCGCGGGCACTGCGGCGGGAACAGCCGGCCCAGGTGCAGCACCGGCAGGTACTCGTCGCGCACCCGCAGGGTGTCGCCCTGGCCCGGCAGCGCATGCAGGTCCTTGGCCACCACGCTCAGCGACTCGACCACGCTGGCGAGCGGCAGCACGTAGGTCTCGTTGCCCACCGCCACGGTCATCGCTTCCATGATGGCCAGCGTCAGCGGCACGCTGACCGTGACCCGCGTGCCCTGCCCGGCCTGCGACGCCAGGTCGATGCTTCCGCCCAGCGCCTGGATGTTGCGCCTGACCACGTCCATGCCGACGCCGCGGCCCGACACGTCGGTCACCTGGTCGGCGGTGGAGAAGCCGGCTTCGAAAATCAGTTGCCAGACCTCGGCATCGGGCGCGTCCGGCGCGATCGGCGTGCCGCGCTGCGCGGCGCGCGCCAGGATCCGCTGGCGGTCCAGCCCGCGGCCGTCGTCGCTGACCTCGATGACGATGTTCCCCCCGCGCTGGCTGGCGCGCAGGGTGACGGTACCCACGTCCGGTTTCCCGGCGGCGGCCCGTGCTTCCGGCCGCTCCAGCCCATGGTCGATTGCATTGCGCACCAGGTGCGTCAGCGGGTCCGAGATCTTCTCGATCAGCCCGCGGTCCAGTTCCGTGCTTTCGCCGAACAGCTTCAGGTCGACCCGCTTGCCCAGCCGCGCCGACAGCTCGTGCACCAGGCGCGGGAAGCGCGAGAACACGTTGGAGATCGGCAGCATGCGGATGGCCAGCACGGCCTCCTGCAGGTTGCGGGTGTGGCGCGCCAGGTCGGCCAGGCCGGAGTTGCCGCCGTAGCGGCCGTCGCCGCCGGTTTCGGCCAGTGCGCCCTGGCGCGCCAGCATGGCCTCGGTGATCACCAGTTCGCCTACCAGGTTCACCAGCAGGTCGATCTTCTCGGTGGCGACGCGGATGAAGGTCGTGTCGTGCGGGGCCGGCGACGCGGACGCCGTGGACGCCGTGGACGCCGCGGGTGTGGCGGGCCCGGCCGGCGCAGGCCTGGGCGCGTGGCGCGACTGGCGGAAGTCGTGCGGCGTGACGAACAGGTCGATGCCTTCATCGGCCGCGATCGCCAAGGTCTGGGCGGCAGCCTTCCTGAATTCCTCCGGCCGCACGAACAGGTCGACGCCATCGTCGCCGCCGGCCTCGTCGACCGACTCCTGCTCCGCCGCCGCCATCGCCGCGGCCGTGGAGTCCTGCGCCTTGCGCCGGAATTCGGCCGGGTCGATGAAAAACTCGTCGTCGGCCGCCGGTGCCGCCGGCGCCACCGCGTGCACGTCCGGCACCGGCAGGCTGTCCATGGGCGGATGATCGGTGACGAGGGTCTCGATGGTCACCAGTTCCGGCGCCACCACCAGCGCCAGCACGCTTTGCAGGTCGGCGGCCGCGCCTTCCAGCAGCAGCTCGAAGCACACCGAGCCGCCGGCCCGGTTGTCCACCGCGGTGGCCGTGATGGTGCCCATCTCGGACAGGCCGCCCAGCATCATCTCCAGTTCGGCGTCGTCGATCGCGGCTTCCAGCGGGCCCAGCGCCACGCGGAAGCTGCGCTGCACGGGGCCGGACTGGCCGCCCTGCGCATCGGTGGAGGGCAGCGCCACGCGCTCGCGCAGCAGCGCTTCGACCTCGGAGGCGTCGGGCGCCTGCGGCAACTGGCCCCGGTGGTGCATCACGTGCGAGCGCAGCACGTCGCCGGCCTTCAGCATGGCCTCGATGTCGTCGCTGTCGATCGGGCGCTCGTCCTTGCGCAGCAGGTCCAGCAGGTTTTCCTGCAGGTGCGACAGCGCCGCCATTTCGCCGTAGCCCAGCATCGCCGCGCTGCCCTTGATGGAGTGCACGGCCCGGAAGATCCCGTTCAGGTCGTCCGGATGCGGCGCATCGAGGTCCATCCGCAGCAGGATCGCCTCGACGTTCGCCAGGTGTTCCTGGGCTTCCTCGAAGAAGATCGTGCGGAAGGCGCCCGGGTCGCCGAAAGCATTGGTGGGCTGGAACATGGGGGGCCCGGATTCAGATGAACTTGCCGACGATGTCCAGCATGCGCTGGGGATCGAAGGGCTTGGCCATCCAGCCGGTGGCTCCTGCTTCGCGGCCCTTCTGCTTCAGCTCGGGGCCGGCTTCGGTGGACAGCACGATCAGCGCCACCGGGTCGTAGTTCGGCAGGCTGCGCAGTTCGCGCACCAGCGTCACGCCGTCCATGCGGGGCATGTTGTGGTCGGTCACCACCAGGTCGAACACCCGGGTGCGCGCCAGCTCCAGCGCTTCGAGGCCGTCGCCGGCCTGCGCCACCTCGTAACCCGCGCCCTCCAGCACCGCCGCCACCATCGCACGCATCGACCGCGTGTCGTCCACGACCAGAATGGATTTGCCCATGTTATTGCTTGCTCCGTGAACGTTCGCGCTTGCGGCTGGAAGGAAGGAATTTCGCGATGACCTCCAGCAGCCGGTCCTCGTCGAGGGGTTTCGTCAGGTACTCGTCGCAGCCGGCGAGCGAGCCGCGCAGCTTGTCGAAGGGCGAGCTGCGGCTGGTGAGCATCACCACCGCGGTCTTCTTGATCGCCTGCTTGTTGCCCTTGATCAGCTTGCAGACCTGGTAGCCGTCGATGCCGGGCAGCACCACGTCGAGGAACACGCAGGTGTATTCGCGCGTGCCGGTCAGGCCCACCGCCTCTTCGCCGGTCTCGGCGAAGTCGACCTCGAAGTTGAAGGGCGCCAGCTTGGCCTTCATGAACATGCGCACCGAGGCGTTGTCGTCCACCACCAGCACGGTGTCGCCGGCCGCGCGCTTGTGCGCCGCCGCGTCCTCCT
>JAQGMU010000295.1 GCA_028292195.1 Ramlibacter sp.
CACCACCGGCGGCCGGCCGGCCCGCGGCGCGGAAGCCGAGGGACGGACCGCGGCCGCCGCCGCGGCTGGGGTGCTTGCCGGCTCGATTTCGGGGGGCAACTCCGCCAGCAGCACGTAGCGGCGCGTCACGCTCTGGCCGCAGCCGACCCGCAGGTAGACCGTGACCATCGGCTCGTCCACCGGGACCGGCGAGGAGATCCGCAGCACGCCCTGGCGATTGGCGCCCGGCTCGAAGCGGACGCTGGGCGGACGGGTGAGCCGCTGCTCGCCGACGAAGACGTCGGCGTCGGCGCAGGGCGCATCCCCATCCGTGCCTTCCAGGCTGACCGGGACCGTGAGTTCCAGCGGGCGGCCGACCAGCACCGGCCCCCGAATGCGGCCCAGGGCCAGCGCGGAGGCGTCGCAGGCCAGCAGCCATCCGCACGCTGCGAAAGCCAGGGTACGGAAAGTAACTGGGTGCAACATCAAGGGGGCCATTCTAGGCATACATGAGGTCGATGGGGAGGGGGTAAGGCGACCCCGGCCCATAATTCACGGCGATGGAGACGCAATTCAAAACGGTTGGCGTGGCCGGAGCCGGCGCCATGGGGCGCGGCATCGCCCAGATCGCAGCCCAGGCGGGCAGCACGGTGTTCCTGTACGACACGCAGCCCGAGGCCGTGCAGCGCGCGCTGCAGGACCTGGGCGTCCAGTGGGACAAGCTGCGGGACAAGGGCCGGATGGACGCGGCCGCGGTGCAGGCCTGCAAGGACCGGTTGAAACCGGCGGCCAGCCTGCGCGACCTGGCGGCTTGCAAGCTGGTGGTCGAGGCCATCGTCGAGCGCCTGGACGTCAAGCAGGCCCTGTTTTCCGAGCTGGAAGGCATCGTGGCGGCGGACGCGGTGCTGGCCACCAACACCTCCTCGCTGTCGGTGACGGCGATCGCCAGCGCGCTCAAGCGGCCGCAGCAATTCGCCGGCTACCACTTCTTCAACCCGGTGCCGCTGATGAAGGTGGTGGAGGTGATCGCCGGGCTCAAGACCGATCCCGCCGTCTGCACCGACCTGGCCGCCTATGCCCGCCAGCTGGGCCACACGCCGGTGCAGGCGCAGGACACTCCCGGCTTCATCGTCAACCACGCGGGACGCGGCTACAACACCGAGGCGCTGCGCATCGTGGGCGAGGGCGTGGCCGACTTCGCCACCATCGACCGCATCCTGCGCGACCAGGTCGGCTTCCGCCTGGGCCCGTTCGAGCTGATGGACCTGACCGGGCTGGACGTTTCGCACCCGGTGATGGAAGCGGTCTACCGCCAATACTACGACGAGCCGCGCTACCGCCCGAGCGTGATCACCGCCCAGCGCCAGGCCGGCAAGGTGCTGGGGCGCAAGACCAGCGAAGGCTTCTACCGCTACACCGACGGCAAGGCGCAGGTGCCGCCGGAGCCGCCCGTGCCCACCGTGGCGGAGCTGCCGCCGGTCTGGGTGTCGACCCGCGCCGCCCGCCGCTCCGAGCTGTACCAGTTGCTGAAGGACCTGGGCGCCAGTGTGGAAACCGGCCAGTCGCCTTCGGCCCAGGCGCTGACGCTGGTGGCGCCGCTCGGCTTCGACGTCACCACGGTGGCCGTCGTCGAGCGGCTGGACCCGGCCCGCACGGTCGGCATCGACCTGCTGATCGAGGACAGCGCGACCAGGCGGCGGGTGCTGGCCACCAACGTCGCCACCCGCGCCGACATGCGCGACGCCGCCCATGCGCTGTTCGCGCGCGACGGCAAGCCGGTCAGCGTGATCCGCGATTCCGCCGGCTTCGTCACCCAGCGCGTGGTGGCCACCATCGTCAACATCGCGTCCGACATCTGCCAGCAGCGCATCTGCACGCCGCAGGACCTCGAAACCGCGGTGACGCTGGGCCTGGGCTATCCGCTCGGCCCGCTGGCCATGGGCAACCGCTGGGGCCCGACCAACATCCTCGAAGTGTTGTTCAACATGCAGACGGTGTACGGCGACCCGCGCTACCGCCCCAGCCCGTGGCTGCGCCGCCGCGGGGCCATCGGGCTTTCATTGCTGCACGAGGAATCCTGAGCCATGCCCGCCGAACTCAAGAGCACCAGCCAGGGCCGCACCATGGTGCTGACCATCAGCAACCCGGACCACCGCAACGCGCTCGGGCCGGAGATGTACGCGGCCGGCGTGGAGGCGCTGAACGCGGCCGACAGCAGCCCGGACGTGCGCAGCGTGGTCATCACCGGCGCCGGCGGCACCTTCTGCGCCGGCGGCAACCTGCAGCGCCTGCTGGAAAACCGCGGCAAGCCGCGCGAAGTGCAGGCCCAGTCCATCGACGGCCTGCACGGCTGGATCGAGGCGATCCGCAGCTTTCCGAAGCCGGTGATCGCGGCCGTCGAGGGCGCCGCCGCCGGCGCCGGCTTCTCGCTGGCACTGGCCTGCGATTTCATCGTCGCCGCCGACAACGCGCTGTTCGTCATGGCCTACAGCAGCGTCGCCCTGTCGCCCGACGGCGGCGGCACCTGGAGCCTGAGCCGCGCGCTGCCACGCCAGCTGGTGAGCGAACTGCTGATGTGCGGCGAGCGCCTGGGCGCGCAGCGGCTGCACGCGCTGGGCGTGGTGAACCAGGTGACGGCACCGGGCGCCGCGCTGGACGCCGCGCTGGCGCTGGCGGAGCGGCTGAACGAGCGTGCGCCCAACGTGCTGGGAAGCATCAAGGAGCTGATGAACGAGGCGCAGGCGGCCACGCTGGAAGGCCAGCTGGCCAGCGAGCGCGAGCACTTCGTCGCCAACCTGCACCACGCGAACGGCGGCATCGGCATCGCGGCTTTCCTGGACAAGCAGAAGCCCCGGTATTCCTGAGTTGCTCACAAGACAGGCCATGGACGACCCCATTCTCACCATCGAAGAACGCGCGGCGATCAACAACGGTCGCTGGTTTTCTTCGCTCTCGCCCTCGCTGCGCCACGACATCCTGCGCTGCGCCTTCGTCAAGCGCTACAAGGACGGCGACCTGATCTGCGCCCGCGGCGACCCGGCCGAGGCCTGGAGCGCGGTGGCCAAGGGTTCGGTGCGGGTCAGCTCGACCTCGATCACCGGCAAGCAGGTGACGCTGTCGTACGTGGAGCCGGGCATCTGGTTCGGCGACGTGGCGATCTTCGACGGCGAGCGCCGCACCCACGATGCCTACGCGCACAGCGACACCACCATGCTGTCGGTGTCGCGCGCCGACCTGCAGAAGATCCTGACGCAGCACGTCGAGCTGTACGAGGCGCTGCTGCGGCTGCACGCGCGCCGCATCCGCCAGCTGTTCGGCCTGGTGGAAGACCTGAACACCCTGCCCCTGCGCGCGCGCCTGGCCAAGCAGCTGGCGCACCTGGTGCGCAGCTACGGCGTGCCCTCGCTGCAGGACGGCCGCGAGGTGCGCATCGGCCTGCACCTGGCGCAGGAGGAACTGGCGCAGTTGCTGGGCGCCTCGCGCCAGCGCCTCAACCAGGAACTGAAATCGATGGAGCGCGAAGAAGTGATCCGCATCGAGCCGGGCGGGCTGGTGGTGCGCAACCGCGAGGCACTGATGCGCATCATCGAGGCGGACAGCGAAGGGCACAGCCGGACATGAGCAGCAACACCTACGACCATTTCGTCGGCACCAAGCCGGTCTCCGACAAGCACGCCTTCGACACCGCGGCCCTGTCGGCGTGGCTGGAGAAGAACCTCGAAGGCTTCCGCGGCCCGCTCGAGGTTTCCATGTTCAAGGGCGGCCAGTCCAATCCCACCTACAAGCTCACCACGCTGCGGCGCAGCTACGTGATGCGCTCCAAGCCCGGCCCGGTGGCGAAGCTGCTGCCTTCGGCGCACGCGGTGGAACGCGAGTTCGCCGTGATGCGCGGGCTGGCCGGCACCGACGTGCCGGTGCCGCGCATGTACTGCCTGTGCGAGGACGAGTCGGTGATCGGCCGCGCCTTCTACATCATGGAGTTCATGCAGGGCCGCGTGCTCTGGGACCAGGCGCTGCCGGACCTGGCGCCGCCCCAGCGCGGCGAGATCTACGACGAGATGAACCGCGTGATCGCCGCGCTGCACACGGTGAAGTTCGCCGAGCGCGGGCTGGCCGCCTACGGCAAGCCGGGCAACTACTTCGAGCGCCCGATCGGCCGCTGGACCAAGCAGTACAAGGCCTCCACCGACGGCGCCGGACCCATGAGCCAGCCGATTCCACAGATGGAGAAACTGGTCGAGTGGCTGCCCGCGCACATTCCGGCGGCGGCACGCGACGAGAGCAAGGTCTCCATCGTCCACGGCGACTTCCGGCTGGACAACCTGGTGTTCCACCCGAGCGCGCCGCGCGTGATCGCGGTGCTGGACTGGGAGCTGTCGACGCTGGGCCACGCGCTCGCCGACTTCAGCTACCACTGCATGGCCTGGCACATCCCGCACAGCCTGTCGCGCGGCATCGGCGGGCTGGACCTGGGGGCGCTGGGCATCCCGAGCGAGGACGACTACATGCGGCGCTACTGCGACCGCACCGGCCTGGCCACCGTGGCCGAACTGAAGGCCGACTGGAACTTCTACCTGGCCTACAACATGTTCCGCATCGCCGCCATCCTGCAGGGCATCGCCAAGCGGGCCGAGGCCGGCACCGCTTCCAGCGCGCAAGCCGTGGCGTCCGGCGCCGGCGCCCGCCCGATGGCCGAACTGGCCTGGACCTTCGCCCTGCAAGCCTGACGGCCAACGACCGAGGACACCGCCATGGACTTCGACTATTCCGACAAGACCAGGGACCTGCAGGCGCGCGTGCGGAAGTTCATGGACGACCATGTCTATCCCAACGAGAAGACCTGTCAGCAGCAATTGCAGGCCAACACCGAGGCCGGCAAGCGCTGGACGCCGCTGGCCATCATCGAGGACCTGAAGGCCAGGGCCCGCGCCGCCGGCCTGTGGAACCTGTTCCTGCCGGTCGACACCGCCGACGCCTCCGGCTACGAGGGCGCCGGCCTGACCAACCAGGAATACGCGCCGCTGGCCGAGATCATGGGTGCGGTGCCCTGGGCGTCCGAGGTGTTCAACTGCTCGGCGCCCGACACCGGCAACATGGAGACCATCGCCCGCTACGGCTCGCAGGAGATCAAGGCGCGCTGGCTGAAGCCGCTGCTGGAAGGCGAGATCCGTTCGGCCTTCGCGATGACCGAGCCGGAAGTGGCCTCGTCCGACGCCACCAACATCGCCACCCGCGTCGATCGCCACGGCGACCACTACGTCGTGAACGGCCACAAGTGGTGGATCTCCGGCGCGGCGGATCCGCGCTGCAAGGTCTTCATCACCATGGGCAAGACCGACCCCGATGCGCCGCGCCATTCGCAGCAGAGCATGATCGTCATCCCGGCCGACACGCCCGGCATCCGCATCGTCCGGCCGCTCAACGTCTTCGGCTACGACGACGCGCCGCACGGCCACGTCGAGATGCACTTCGACGACGTCAAGGTGCCGGCCGGCAACATCCTGCTGGGCGAAGGCCGCGGCTTCGAGATCGCCCAGGGCCGCCTCGGCCCCGGACGCATCCACCACTGCATGCGCCTGATCGGCCTGGCCGAGCGCGCGCTGGAGCTGATGTGCCGCCGCGCGCTGTCACGCACCGCCTTCGGCAAGACGGTGGCGCAGCAGACGGTGACGCAGGAGCGCATCGCCGAAGCCCGCTGCAAGATCGACATGGCGCGCCTGCTGACGCTGAAGGCGGCGTGGATGATGGACGTGGCCGGCAACAAGGCGGCCAGGACCGAGATCGCGATGATCAAGGTGGTGGCGCCCAACATGGCCTGCCAGGTGATCGACTGGGCGATGCAGGTGCACGGCGGCGGCGGCGTGTCCGACGACTTCCCGCTGGCCTACGCCTACGCCGGCGCCCGCACGCTGCGCTTCGCGGATGGGCCGGACGAGGTGCACCGCAATGCGATTGCGAAATGGGAGCTGGGGAAGTACGGCTCTTATGGCCGCGATGCAGCGACGCCGGTCACGCGGGGCGGCTAAGCGCCGGCTTGCAGGGTGGGTTCGCGGAGCGACCCCACCGCACCCTTATTTCTTGAACGACGCCAGCGCGCTCTCGCACGCACTGGTGAACACCGTCGCCGCGTGTTCCAGCGTGGCCGTCTCCGGTGGCATGAACTGCATGCGCAGGTAGCACTTGCCGCGCAGCAGGATCACCAGGAAGGGCACCTGCGGCCCCGGCGCGGGCTCGGGCCAGTTCATCATCATGTCGACCAGCGCGCCGTCGACCCAGGCCATCGCGTGTTCGCGCTTGTCCGCCAGCACGGCGTAGCGCTGCCAGAAGGCGTCGGCCACGCCCTCCCAGCCGATCTCGTCGTACATGGCCAGCCAGCGCATTTCCTCCGGCAGGTTGGGCGAGGCGGTGGTCTGCAAGGTGTCGGTGATCATGCTGTAGGCACGGCGCTCGAGCGCGTCCTTCAGCGGGCGGTTGATGATCATGGCCGCCACTTCGTCCGACACGCCGAGTTCGGCGCGGGCCCGCAGTTCGTCACCGGTGATGTAATCGCGCGAGGGCTTGCCCAGCTCCATGCGCCAGGGCCGGCCGCCGACCTTGCCCTGCATCGCCACGTCCCGGCTCAGCGGGACGTTGGAAAAGCTCATCCCGCGCGAGGCCGCCCACTCCGAGACCGGCCCATGGGCCAGGTGAGACGCCGGGTGGTCGGGGCGCTCTTTCGCATCGCGTGAAAAGACTTTCTTGATGCGGTTGAACATGCGTCCAGCCTTTGGCCTAAAGTGGGCATTATCATTTGAAACAGGAGGTTTCACCAGTGGAGCAGATCGACGTTTACTCGTGGCCGACGCCCAACGGCCACAAGGTGCACATCATGTTGGAGGAATGCGACCTTCCGTATCGCGCGATTCCGGTCAACATCGGCGCCGGCGACCAGTTCAAGGCTGAGTTCCTCGCCATCAGCCCGAACAACAAGATCCCAGCCCTGGTGGACCCAAACGGCCCCGACGGCAAGCCGATCGCGCTGTTCGAATCGGGCGCCATCCTGGTCTACCTGGCCGCCAAGACGGGCCGCTTCCTGCCCCGGGGCGATCGCGAGAAGTTCGACGTGCTGCAGTGGCTGATGTTCCAGATGGGCGGCGTCGGGCCGATGCTGGGACAGGCGCACCACTTCCGCATGTACGCGCCGGAGAAGCTGGCCTACGCGATCGACCGCTACAGCAACGAGGCCAAGCGGCTCTATGGCGTGATCGACAGGCGCCTGGCAGCCAGCCCCTGGCTGGGCGGCAAGGAATACTCCATTGCCGACATTGCCACCTTCCCGTGGCTGCGCAGCTGGCAAAACCAGGGCATCGTGCTGGACGACTACCCGCACCTGAAGAAGTGGTTCGACACCATCGCCGACCGGCCCGCGGTGCAGCGCGGCGTGCAGGTGCTGGCCGAGCTGCGCAAGCCGATCACCGATGACAAGGCGCGGGAGGTCTTGTTCGGCAGTACGCAGTACCAGCGGCGCTAGGTTCGCACGCGCAGCAAACTGAATACGGCCGCCACGGCCGCCAGCCCCGCCGACAGCGCGAAAGCGATCTCCAGGCCGCCGCCGTGCACACCGGCGACGCTGAAGATGATCCCGAGCAGCACCGCGCCGAGCGACTGGCCGGTGAGCCGCGCCGTCCCCAGCATCCCGCTGGCGGCGCCGGCGCGGGCCAGCGGCGCGCTGGTCACGATGGTGTGGTTGTTGGGCGACTGGAACAGCCCGAAGCCGATGCCGCACAGCGCCAACCGCCAGGCGATGTCGGCGCCGGCCGGCTGGTCCGGCAGCAGCGCCAGCAAGGCCAGGCCCGTGGCCATGGTGGCCAGCCCGACGCCCCCCAACAGCCCGCCGGGCACCCGGTGGATCAGGCGGCCCGCCACCGGCGCGGACAGCACGATCGCGGCCGGCCAGGCCGTGATCAGCAGGCCGGCTTCCAGGTGGCTGCGCCCCTGGCCTTCCAGCAGCAGGAAAGGCAGGCAGACGAAGGCCAGGGTCTGGGCCGCGAACGCCGTCACCGAGGTGCACATCGACAGCGCGAACACCGGAATGCGCAGCAGGTCCACCGGGAACAGCGGCGCCGGCAGCCGCCATTGGCGCCGCAGGTAGAACCAGCCCACCGCCAGCGCGCCCAGCAGCAGTCCGGCCGCGGCCAGCAGCTTGTCCGTGTCGGCGGCGCCGCCGCTGCGCGCTCCGAGCGCATCGGCGCCCAGGAACAGCAGCACGAACATCAGCATGTTCAGCACCACGTCCAGCGGCGACAGCGGTGCGCCATGGGTGGAAAGGTTGCGCGGCAGCGAACGCCGCGCGAACAGCCACACCAGCAGGCCGAGCGGCAGCTGCACCACGAACAGCCAGGGCCAGGAGGCCACCGAGAGGATCAGCGCGGCCAGGCTGGGCCCGGCCACGGAGGAAGTCGCCACGACGACCGAGTTCAACGCGATGGCCCGTCCCAGCATCCTGACCGGATAGGTCAGGCGCACCAGCGCCGAATTGACCGACATCATCCCGGCCGCGCCCAGGCCCTGCAGCGCACGGGCCGCCGCCAGCATGGGCAGCGAGGTCGACACCACGCAGCCCAGCGACGCCAGGGTGAACACCGCCAGCCCGGTGAGGTACACGCGCCGGTAGCCGAGCCGGTCGCCCAGGTGCGCGCAGGGCAGCAGCAGGCCCAGCGTGGCCAGCTGGTAGGCATTGACCACCCAGACTGCGGCGGAGGGCGAGGCGCCGAAATCGCGCGTGATGTCCGGCAGCGCCAGGTTGACGATGGAAGCGTCCAGCACCGACAGCGACATGCCCATGATGATGGCCGCCATGGCCCAGTAGCGCTGCGGCGCCGGCAGCCCGTCCGGCTCGGGGGCCGCGGGCGCGGTGTCGTTCTTCTGCACCCGGCGAGTCTACCCGCGGGGCGCCACTAGAATGGATCGCTTCCTGAGTTGTACCTGTCTGCCTGCTTTCCATGTTCAAGAGCGCCTGTTTCTTCCGCATCGCCGACGACTTCGTCCTCCCCTCCCTCGATTCCCTCGAGCCCGTCCTCCACAAGGCCCGCTTCATTCCCTGCGGCCCGACCCAGCCCGAATCCAGCGGCTGGGTGCCGCCGCGCGGCAACAAGGGCGAGCAGCTCGCCGAAGTGGTCGGCGGCCACCTGCTGCTGAAGCTGTGCACCGAGAAGCGTGCCGTGCCCTCGTCCGCCATCAAGCAGGCGGTGGACGAGCGCGTTGAAAAATACAAGGCCGACACCGGCAACGAACGCGTGCCCTCCAAGGTCAAGAAGGAATTCAAGGAGGAGGTGCTGCTGGACCTGCTGCCGCGCGCCTTCAGCAAGCGCAGCACCACGCTGATCTGGGTGGACCCCGCCAACAGGATGCTGGTGGTCGACAGCGGCAGCCTGGCCGGCGCCGACCGCGTGGTGTCCTCGCTGCTGGCGGCGCTGCTCGAAGTGCCGGGCGGCGGCCGCGCGCTCGACCTCGAGGTAGTCCAGACGCAGGAGTCGCCCGCCGTCTCCATGGCGCACTGGCTGTCCACCCGCGAGGCGCCCTGGCGCTTCACGGTCGACCGCGACTGCGAGCTGAAGGCGCCCGACGAACAGAAATCCACGGTGCGCTACTCGCGCCACACGCTGGAGATCGACGAGGTGGCGCAGCACATCACCGCCGGCAAGGTGCCGACCCAGCTGGCCCTGACCTGGAACGACCGCGTCTCCTTCGTGCTGACCGAGGCCGGCCAGGTGCGCAAGCTCAAGTTGCTGGACGTGGTGATGGAAGGCGTGGACAAGGCCGGCAAGGGCGAAGACGGCTTCGATGCCGACGCCGCCATCCTCACCGGCGAGTTGTCGGCGCTGATTCCGGATCTGCTGGAAGCGCTGGGCGGAGAGATGAACCTCGCCGGGGCCGGGCAGCAGCCCGTACGCGAGGGCGCTTAGGTTCGCTGGCTTCGCGGCGCCTCAGGCCGCCACGGCGGGCGTAGGGCTTGCAGCATTGCTGCGCAGGCTCGGACGCGGGGCGGTGCGCAAGTGGAGCTCACCGGAAAAGCCTGGGCGAATCGACCAAAGGATAATGCGCTTGCAAGCGATTCCGATG
>JAQGMU010000297.1 GCA_028292195.1 Ramlibacter sp.
TCCTCCAGCGCCGCCACCGTGGGGTTGCTGATGCGGCTGTAGACGTTGCCGAAGGTCTGCAGGTTGAACAGGCTGGCGGCGTGCTCGGCGGAATCGAACACGAAGCTGGTGGTCTGGTGGATCGGGATGGCGCGGGCGCCGGTCACCGGATCGGGGATGGCGCCGGCGTGGATCGCACGCGTGCCAAAGCCGTACTCGTGGTCTGGGTCGCTCATTTCAGTAGAACAGCTGCTGCGGCCGGCGCGCCGAGATCACCTTGGTGTCGACGCCGGCCCAGTTGAGGCCGCCGAACAGGCGAGCATGTTCGATCTTGACGCAGCGGTCCATCACCACGTCCAGGCCGGCGGCGCGCGCCTTGGTAGCCGAAGCTTCGTCGATCACGCCGATCTGCAGCCACAGGCACTTCGCGCCGATGGCGATGGCCTCGTCGGCGAGCGGCGGGATGTCGGCGCTCTTGCGAAAGCAGTCCACCATGTCGATCCGCGCGCCCTCCCGCGCCAGCGCTTGGGCGGCTGCCGTCACGCTGGGATAGCTGCGCTGGCCCAGGATCTCCGGAGCGGACGGATTCACCGGCACGATGCGGTAGCCGTGCTGCTGCATGTACTTGGCGGCGAAGAAGCTGGGCCGGTGCCATTGCGGCGACAGGCCCACCACCGCGATCGTCCGGCAGGTGACCAGGATGCGGCGCAGGTCGCGGATGGTGCTGCTCATGCCGGCAGTGTACGAGCGGCACTGCTGTCCGGAATAGATTCGGCGCAGTGCGCTGAGTCTTTGTGGGGGCAGGAGAAGCGCCGATTGCGCAGGGCCGTGATTCGAAATCGAGCGTCCGCCCCGGGGGATGGCTCCCCTGATCCGCGCCAGGACGGGGCAGCCCGCCTTGGCGAATGTCCCCCGCGCGGGCCTCGCCTCCGGCTGCGACCCGCTCCTCCTCCTTGATTTCGCCAAGGCGGGCTGCCCCGTCCCGACGCTGCGCCGTGCCAGATCGCCAAGCGGATGCCTCCCGAAACTGGGTCGGACCGGAGACACCATCGCAGGTGAGAACGGCTCGCACGCCCGCCGTGCCCGCAGTGGTGCTACGACTTGTACTTGATCGAGCAGCCGTAAGGCCGTGTAGCCGCATTCGTGATCGGCTTGCCCGCGGTGGCTTCGGCCAGGCCTTGCCGCACGTAGTTGACGGCGCGCGGGATGTCGGCGGGGCTGCTGGAGGCGATGCTGTCGATGCCGCCCGCGTAGACCAGCTTGCCTTGCGGGTCGACGATGTACATGTGCGGCGTGGTGCGGGCGCCGTAGGCGTGGCCGGCCACGCCTTCTTCGTCCATCAGGGTCGCGGTGGACTGCAGCTTGCGCTCCTTCTGCCAGGCCACGAGTTTTTTCGGCTCCACGTAGTCGCCGCTGTCGCGCTCGGTGGAGTTGACCGACAGCCAGACCACGCCCCTGGCCGCGGCGTCCTGCTGCGTGGCCGCCATGTTGCCGCTGTCGTAGTGCTTGCGCACGAACGGGCAGCCGGGGTTGGTCCACTCCAGCACCACGTACCTGCCGCGGTAGTCGCTCAGCTTCACCGTCTGGCCGGCGGCATCCTTCAGCACGATCTCGGGCGCGGCCTGGCCGACCGCGGGCGCGGCATGCACGGCGGCGGCAAGGGCCAGCGAAACACAGGCAAGCAGGGCACGGCGCAGCAGCATGGCAAGCTCCTAGAGGGAAGGGGACAGGGCGGCGCGCACTTCTTCGACGCCCAGCACTTCGGACAGCACCGCGGGCGCGCGGCCCTGGCGATAGACCACGTACACCGGCACGCCATTGCGTCCCAGTTGCGCCAGCGCCGCCGTGATGGCGGGGTCGCGCCGGGTCCAGTCGGCGCGCAGCAGCGCGAACCTGTTTGCTTCGAAGTCGGCCAGCACGTCGCGATGGGCCAGCGTGGTCTTCTTGTTGTACTGGCAGGTCACGCACCAGGCCGCGGTGAAATCGACGAACACGGGCTGGCCGGCGGCCAGCAGCTGGTCGACGCGGCCCGGCTCCCAGGGCTGCCAGCCGCCCGCCAGGGTGGCCGACTGCACCGGCGGCAGCGGCCGGGTGATGGCAGGAACCGTGCTCCAGGCCAGCAGCGCCAGGCCGGCCACGGCCAGCGAGGCCAGCGCCACGCGCGTGCGGCCGCGCAGCGTCAACGCCCACACGACCATGCTCAGCGCCACCAGCAACGCCAGCAGCGCGCCGGCGCCATCGATGCCGCTTTGCTGCCCCAGCACCCAGACCAGCCAGGCGACGGTGGCGAACATCGGGAAGGCCATCAGCCGGCGGAAGGTCTCCATCCAGGCGCCCGGCCGTGGCAGCCAGCGGGCCACCGCCGGCACCAGGCTGGCCGCCAGGTAGGGCAGGGCCATGCCGAGGCCCAGCACCGCGAAGATGGCCAGGGCTTCGACGGCCGGCAGGCTGATGGCGAGGCCGAGCGAGGCGCCCATGAAGGGCGCGGTGCAGGGCGAGGCGATGGCAACCGCCAGCACGCCGGTCAGGAAGGAGTTGAGCACCGGGTGCCGCGCTTCCAGCGAAGCCACGCTGCTCGGGAGGAAGGAGCCGAACTCGAACACGCCGGCCAGGTTCAAGGCGATGAGCGTGAACAGTGCGGCCAGCACCGCCACCACCGCCGGCGACTGCAGCTGGAAGCCCCAGCCCAGTTGCTCGCCGGCCGCGCGCAGCGCCAGCATCAGCCCGCCCAGCGCGATGAACGACAGCACCACGCCGGCGGTGTAGGCGAAGCCGGCGATGCGGTGGCCGCGGCGGTCGTCGGCATGGCGGGTGAAGCCCACCACCTTGATCGCCAGCACCGGGAACACGCAGGGCATCAGGTTCAGCACCAGTCCTCCCAGCAGCGCGCCCAGCAAGGCCGCGAAGAAGCCGAGCGATGGCGCGGAGGCCGGCGGCTGCGCATTGGCGCGCAGCGCGGCCTCCAGCGCCGGCGACACGCTCGCGGTAGCAACGCCCGCCGGCCAGCCACCGACCACCTTGAGTTCGGCCCGGTAGCCCTTGCCATCGACCGCCAGCACCGCCGGCAACACCGTCGGGCTGGCACTGCGCTGCGCCGAGAGCGGCACCGAGGCCCGCCAGACCGCGCCGTTCCAGGACTGGGTCCATTTCGCGCCAGGCTCTATCACTTCGGGCAGCTCGGGGAAGAACTCCAGGGTCTTGCCGCGCACCGCCACGGGCAGCCCCTGCACCGTCAGCGCCAGGTTGTTGCCGTCGACGCGCGCGTTGCTGCCCGGAGTCACCTCGCCGCCGGCCGCCACTTGCAGCGGCCGTGCGGCCAGGGCGGCGTCGAAGGCCGCGCCGTTGCCGGCGGTGGTGCTGCGCACCGGCAGCTTCAGCGTGAAGTCACCTTCCTCGGGGATGCACTCCTTCTGGCAGACGAGCCAGTTGGCGTGCAGCTTGATCTCGAGGTCGCTGCCCAGCAGCGAAGGCTTGAACTGCGGCGTGATCGTCAGCGGCACCGGCAGCAGCACGGTGTCCTCGTAGCCATAGTTGGCCAGGTTGCCGATCGGGATCTTCCTGGGCACCGGCCAGGCGATGTCGCCCGCGGTCACGCCGGCCGGCAGCGTCCAGGCCAGCTGCGTCGGCAGGCCCGAATCGCCCGGGTTCATCCAGTAGGTGTGCCAGTGCGGCTGGTGTTTCAGCAGCAGGCCGACCCAGACCGGCTTGCCGGGTTCCACGCCCTGCGGCGCATGGGCCAGCAACTCGGCGCGCACACGGTCGGTGGTGACCACCGCGCGGGCGCCGGACTGCGCCAGCACGGCCGCCGGCAGCAGGGTCAGGGCCAGCGAAACGGCGGCCAGGAAGCGTGAAAATTTCATTGCTGCGATGGAGCTGGGCTGAGCCGGGGAAGTTCCGGCGCTTCAGGCGAAGCCGAGCACCACCCGACGCGTGGTGGCGCTCTTCTTCTCGATCTTGGTGACGACGACGGCGCCGATTTCGCCGGTGTTGGCGACGTGGGTGCCGCCGCAGGGCTGGAAATCGACCTGGCCGCCGATACGGATGGTGCGGATGCGGCCGCTGCCGCGCGGCGGTTGCACCGACATGCTCTTGACCAGTGCCGGGTTGGCGTCGAGCTCCTCGTCGGTGATGGCGCCCACTTCGACCGCGTGGCCGGCCGCCACCAGGCGGGCGATGCCGGCGGTCAGGGCTTCCTTGTCCAGCGGGTCGGTCATGATGAAGTCCAGCCGCGCGTAATCCGCAGTGATGGAGCAGCCGTTCACCAGCTGCGGCACCAGGTGGCATAGCAGGTGGGTGGTAGTGTGGAAGCGCATCAGCTTGTGGCGCCGCTCCCAATCGATGCGGGCCCGCAGTGCATCGCCGACCTTGAGGCGGGCGAGCAGGGCCTCCTGCCCGGCCTGCGGCACGTGGACGATGGCCGCGGTCGGCCGGCCTTCGGCATCCTTGCCCTTGCGGGTGTCGGCGATGGCGAGGGCGCTGCCGTCGGCCAGCAGCAGCACGCCGCTGTCGCCGGCCTGGCCGCCGCCCAGCGGGTAGAACACCGTCCGATCGAGCACGATGCCCTGGTCGTCCAGGGCAACGAGGGTGGCGGGGGTCTCCCGCAGGTAGGCGTCCTGGCGGAACAGCTCTTGGGTCATGGAGGCGATTGTCCCGTTTTTACCGCGCAGGCGCCGCTGTCAGGCGCCGGCCGCGTCCGCCTCGGCCTCCGGCCACAGGCGCGGGAACAGGAAGCGCAGGGCATGCTGCGGCAATCCGAAGCGCACCTTGCCTTGTGGCGAATCCGACTTGAGCAGCCCCCGCCTGACCAGCGCCCCCAGGGCGTCCGTTGCGCTGCGATCGCCCATGCCCAGCAGGGACTTGAACTCGCCGCGGGCCATGTCCTCGCCACTGAGAAACAGGTAGTGCAAGGCACGCAGGGCTTCCTGGCGCACGCCGGATTTCAGCGCGCGGGCCTCGTACACGAGGCAGGCCTCGATGCGCTCCTTCATGGCGCCGAAGTCCAGCATGCCTGCCATGAAGCCCACCTGGTCCAGGCAGGTGTCCAGCACATGGTCGATCCATGCAACCAGCGCCTGTTCGCTCAGGTTGCCGCGGCCGTCGAGGTCGCCGCGGCGCGGGGCATCCGCGTCGGCCAGCAGCGCGTAATAGCGCTCCGTGTTGCGGGCGAAACCTCGTAGCGGCGACCACAGTCCGCCCGTGTAGCCCAGCGCGCTGAGCAGGGTATGCGTGTGCAGCCGCATCACCCGCCCGTTGCCGTCGATGAAAGGGTGGATCCAGCCGAGGCGCTGGTGGGCCGCGGCCAGTGCGACCAGGGTGGCTTCGCCGCGCCGCACGCCGCCGTAGAAGGCGGCCCAGCGCTCCAGAAAGGTGGGAAGGCTGGCGTGCGTCGGCGGCACGAGCTGGCCTACGCGCACTTCGCGCTGGCGCAGCTGGCCGGGGATGACGGCTTCCTTTTCGGAGGTCACCAGGTCCTTCGGTGGCAGGCGCGCGAACAGTTCGCGATGCAGATGCTGGACTGCCTGGACCGAGTAGAGCGCCCGCGCTCCCGGGTCGCCCTGGTACTGTTCTTCCAGCGCCCTTTCGGCCTCGATGTGGGCCACAGCCAGGCGCTGGCGCGCGGCCAGGTCGGCGTTGCGGGAGAAGTCCCGGCGCAGGGCCTCCTCGATCTCATGGGGCCGGGTGTGCTGGCCCTCCATGCGGTTGGTGTAGTAGGAGTTCATGCTGCGCAGCAGGCTGCGCAGCTCGGGCGGCACCCGCGTGCCGGCCAGGGTCGTGGCCTGCCGCGCCAGGTCATGCGCCTTGGCCAGCAGCGGCTCCATCCGCGCCCCGGAGGGGAGCAGGGGCTCGAACTGGTGAGGCAGGCTGTACATGATTCGATTGTTGCCAAGTCGATTGGTTTTGTAAACCTCTGATTTTTAAGGTGTTTTTCAAGAATTTGCCAAGTTGTTTGCCAACTAGGCGGCGCACCCTTCGGACGGGCATTCCATAGCCTCCTGCAGCGCGCGGGCGATGTCTTCCAGCTGCTCCAGGACGCGTTGCAGCGCTGAGCGGGGGTGCCCCCACGCGCGTGGCGTTGTGATGCAAACTCGCTCATGGCTTTTCGATCCCTTGCCGGCTGCGCGCTGGCACTCCTCCTGGCCGCTTGCGGCGACACCGCCAAGCTGCCGGAACAGA
>JAQGMU010000298.1 GCA_028292195.1 Ramlibacter sp.
CGCACCACCAGCGGCACGCTCAGGTTCACCGCCTTGCAGGCCGTGATGACGCCGGTGGCGATGGTGTCGCACTTCATGATGCCGCCGAAGATGTTGACCAGGATGGCCTTGACCTTCTTGTTCTTCAGCATGATCTTGAAGGCCTCGGTCACCTTCTCGGGGGTGGCGCCGCCGCCCACGTCGAGGAAGTTGGCCGGCTCGGCGCCGAACAGCTTGATGGTGTCCATGGTCGCCATGGCCAGGCCGGCGCCGTTCACCAGGCAGCCGATGTTGCCGTCCAGGCTGATGTAGGCCAGGTCGAACTTGCTGGCTTCGATCTCGGCGGGGTCCTCTTCGTCGAGGTCACGCAGCGCCACGATCTCGGGGTGGCGGAACAGCGCGTTCGGATCGAAGTTGAACTTGGCATCCAGGGCGGTGACGTTGCCCTTGCCGTCCCGGTTCAGCGGGTTGATCTCGACCAGCGATGCGTCCGTGTCCATGTAGCACTTGTAGAGCTTCTTGAGCACGTCGACCGCCTGCGCGGTGGAACCCGCCGGCATGCCGATGCCGTCGGCGATTTCCTTGGCCTGGGCGTCGTTCAGGCCCGCGATCGGGTCGACAAACACCTTGATGATCTTCTCGGGGGTGGAATGCGCCACTTCCTCGATGTCCATGCCGCCTTCGCTGGAGGCGATGAAGGCGACCTTCTGCGTGGCGCGGTCGGTCACCACGGACACGTAGTATTCCTTCTGGATGTCGGCGCCGTCCTCGATGTACAGGCGGCGCACCTTCTGGCCCTCGGGGCCGGTCTGGTGCGTCTTCAGCTGCATGCCGAGGATCTCGCCGGCCAGGCGCTTGACGTCGTCGACCGACTTGGCCACCTTGACGCCGCCGCCCTTGCCGCGGCCGCCCGCGTGGATCTGCGCCTTGACCACCCACACCGGGCCGCCGAGCTTCTGCGCCGCCTCCACCGCTTCCTGCACCGTGAATGCCGGGATGCCGCGCGGCACGGGCACGCCGAAGTTGCGCAAGATCTCCTTGCCTTGGTACTCGTGAATCTTCATGAGGTGTCTCTTGAGGGTCGGTGTCGGGGGGATTGGCTCACTGGGGCAGCAGGGTAACGCGCCGGTGCGGCCGGGCTGCGCGGAGGAGCCTCGAACTGTATCATGGTGCAATGCACAAACGCGCTGTCGCCCCTGGAGTGGCGGTACGCTGTGGCCACAGGAAAGAACATGCCCAAGATCTTCATTGACGGCGAGGCCGGCACCACCGGCCTGCAGATCCGCGAGCGGCTCGCCAAGATGCCGCAGATCGAGCTGGTGAGCATCGCGCCCGAGAAGCGCAAGGACGCGGGCGCGAAGCGCGAGCTGATGGCGGCCGTGGACCTGGTGATCTTCTGCCTGCACGACGACGCCGCGCGCGAGTCGGCGGCGATGATCGAAGAGATCGGCAAGGCCGGCGGCAGGAAGCCGCGCATCATCGACGCCTCCAGCGCGCACCGCACGGCCGAAGGCTGGGTGTACGGCTTTCCCGAGCTGGCGGAAGGCCAGGCCCAGGCCATCGCCAGGGCCGACCGGGTCAGCAACCCGGGCTGCTACGCCACCGGCGCCATCGCGCTGATGCGCCCGCTGGTCGACGCCCGCGTGCTGCCGGACGACTACCCGGTGGTGCTGCCCTCGGTGAGCGGCTACTCGGGCGGCGGCCGCAGCATGATCGAGGCCTACGAGGGCGGCAGCGCGCCCGCCTACGAGCTCTACGCGCTCGGCCTGAAGCACAAGCACCTGCCGGAAATCATGAAGTACACCGGCATGGTGCGCCGGCCGATCTTCATTCCTTCCGTGGGCAACTTCCGCCAGGGCATGCTGGTGCAACTGCCGCTGCACCTCAACACCTTGCCTGGCAAGCCGACGGCGCAGGACCTCGAGGAGGTGCTGCGCCGGCACTACAAGGGCAGCGAATGGGTGACGGTGGAAGCGCCGACAGCGGAGGGCAAGATCGATCCGCTGGCGCTGAACGACACCAACAAGATGGAGTTGCGGGTGTTCAGCAACATGGACTTTTCCCAGGCGGTGCTGGTCGCGCGGCTGGACAACCTGGGCAAGGGCGCGAGCGGCGCCGCGGTGCAGAACCTGAAGCTGATGCTGGGGTTGTGATCGTCGAGGGCTGGGCGCTGGGGTCTGAGCGCTGGGGTCGCTGCGCACCCCAGCCTACCGGCCCGCCGGGCTTTACAGCCGCATGGTGAGCCACTCCGTGAGCTCATTGGCGTATTCCTCGGAGCAGCCACCGTCCTTCAGCTTCCAGAGGAAGGCGTTGGCCAGCTTGGCCCGCTTGTAGAAGTTCATGCGCTCGCGCACCCGGAACTCCCGCACCCGCTGGTCGGCCCGGACCAGGGCCTTTTCGGCCTTGGCGCTGAATTTGGCGTTCCTCTTCGGCACGGAACCGGAGAACTCGGAGAGCAGGAAGACGGCGAGCTCCTGGCCGAAGCGCACCGAAGCGGTGGAGGAAAACCAGCTGATCATGGGGGGCTATTGTGGCCGACCGCTAGGCAGCGCCGCCGTGCGCCTGCCAGGCGCGCTCCAGCAGGGCTTCGAAGGCGGCGACGAACGCCGGTTCATCCGTCAGCGGCGAGCCGCGCAGCCGCTCGCGCAAGGTGCGGCGCAATTGCGCGATGCCCGTGAGGTCCGCGGCCCGCGCTATCGCCAGCGCTTCGTAGTCATCGACGCGCGGCGCGATCCAGCTCTCCAGGCCGATCGCGGCCAGGATGCTCGCGGCGCTGCGCGACGCCGGGATGGGGCCGCTCGCCGTCAGCACCGGCACGCCCATCCAGAGGGCGTCGAAGGTGGTCGTCCCGCCGCCATAGGGATAGCTGTCCAGGGCGATGTCGACCGTGTGCATCAGCTGGTAGTAGGCCTCGAGGTCCGTGCGCGGCGCGAATTCGACGCGCCCAGCCGCGCCACCGGCCTCCTCGATGGCCGCCAGCAGCCACTGCCGCTTGCGCGCCGATGACACGTCGGCGACCAGCAGGCGGGCGGTGGGGACGGCCTTCAGGATCCGGCCCCAGCGCAGCGCCATCTCGCGGGTGATCTTCATCGCGTTGTTGAAGGAACCGAAGGTGACGTGGCCATTGCGTTCGCACGGCGCCGCCGGCGCCGGCGCGACGTCGACGAAGGGCCGGTAGCACCACTGGCTGTGCGGCAGCATCAGCAGGCGCTCGGTGTGCAGCGGCTGCGATTGCGCAGGCGGATCGCAGCGCGCGTCGGTCAAACGGTAATCCATGCGGGTGAGGCCGGTGGTGTTCAGGTAGCCGATCCAGCTGGCCTGCACCGGCGCCGGCTTGCCGACGAAGACGCCGAGCCGCACCTCGCCCGAATGCCCGCCGAGGTCCAGCAGGATGTCGATGCCGTCCTCGACGATCCTGTCCGTCAGCTGCGCGTCGGTCAGGGGCACGGCATCGAGCCAGTGGTCGCTGAGCTGCTCGAGCTGCCGCGTGAACCGGTCCTGCCGCAAGGTGCTCGAATAGCAGAACACCTCGAACCGCTCACGGTTGCGGCCTTGCAGCACCGGCAACAGGAACATGGCGACCGGGTGGCCCCGGAGGTCCCCCGACACGTAACCGAGGCGCAGGCGCGGCCTGGCCAGCGGCCGCGCGGTGAGCTGGCGCGCCGGCACGGCCGCCTCGACCTCCGCGCCCAGGGCGACGTGCCGCTGCCACAGGTCCTCCGCTCCCACGCCCTCCACCAGGTTCAGGACGAAGAGCTCCTTGGAGCGCAGGTCGAAGCGATGCCGTGCCAGCGTGATGGCATGGCGCAAGGGCTCCAGCGCCTCGGCCGCGAAGCCCTGCGCCAGCAGCAGGACGGTTTGCAGCACCAGGCAATCCACGTTGCCGGGCTCCACCAGCACCGCTCGCGCCACTGCGGCCTGCGCGTCGTCGAGGCGACCGAGCTGGCGCAGGACGCCGGCCTGGTTGAACAAGGCCCCAACGTGGTCCGGCCGCAGCCGCACGGCCTGTGCTATGGCCTCGGCCGCGCCCTCGGGATTGCCGCGGGCGTCCAGCAGGTTGGACAGCAGCACCCAGGCCTCCAGGAAGTCCGGCTTGCGGGCCAGCGCCTGCCGCACCAGGGCTTCGCCGGCGGCCAACCGGCCCTGGCGGTAATCGAGCTTGCCGAGGTTGTAGGCAGCGAAGGGATGACCGTTCTCGAGCGCCAGCGCCTGTTCGTAGCAGGCCCTGGCGGCAAGCTCATCTCCCAGCGCTTCCTGCGCGATGCCCAGGTTCAGGTGGGCCGCGGGCAACTGCGGATCGCACGCCACCGCCTGGAGATACAGCCCGTGCGCTTCCTGCAGGCGCCCCGCGTCCTCGGCTGCATTGCCGGCGGCGATGAGTTCCTGGGCTTCGGCACTGGCCGGGCCGGGCGCGGCCGCCTGGCCGCTGGCCTTGTTGAATGTCTTCAGCAGGTTCTTGAACATGGGGGTCCGGTTCCGCCCCCATTGTCACCGCGCCTCAGGCGGCGCCGTCGTCATCCGGGGGGCCGGCCAGGACACGCCGCACGGCATCCGCGGAGAAACCGCGCACGAGGAGAAAGCGGGCCTGTTTCGCGTGCTGCGCCGCGTCCGCGGGCGGCGTGCCGAACTTCCTGCGCCAGACCTCGCGGGCGCGCTCCAGCTCGGTCGCCTGCAGGCCGCTCATGGCCGCCGCTATGGTTTCGGAGTCCAGTCCCTTGGCCTGCAATTCCTGCCGGATGCGGCCGGCGCCCAGGCGCGGGGCGCGGCGGTGGACGACGGAGTCCACCACCCGCTGCTCGCTGATGAAGCCCTTGGCCTGCAGTTCGTCCAGCGCCTGTTTCAGCTGGCCGGGCTCTTCCTCGCGTGCCGCCAGCTTGCGTTCCAGCTCGCGGCGCGAGTACTCGCGGCCGGCCAGCAGGCGCAGCGCGCGGCCCTTGAGGGAGAGCTGGCCGAACGCCATGTCAGCCGCCGCCGAGCCGCCTCAAGGCGGCTGAAGCCCCCTCGGGGGGCAGCGACCCACACGTAGTGGGGGAGCGTGGGGGCATTGTTTTTTTATTCGCTGACGACGTCGGCGGGCAGCAGCGGGATGTCGAGCGAGGCGCGCACCTTGTTCTCGATCTCGCGGGCCAGCTCGGGGTTCTCGCGCAGGAACTCGCGGCAGTTGTCGCGGCCCTGGCCGATCTTCTCGCCGTTGTAGGCGTACCAGGCGCCCGACTTCTCCAGCACCTGGGCGGTGACGCCCATGTCGATGATCTCGCCCTCGCGGCTGATGCCCTCGCCGAACAGGATGTCGAATTCCGCCGTCTTGAACGGAGGCGCCACCTTGTTCTTGACCACCTTGACCTTGGTCTCGTTGCCGATCGCTTCCTCGCCCTTCTTGATGGTGCCGGTGCGGCGGATGTCCAGGCGGACCGAGGCGTAGAACTTCAGCGCGTTGCCGCCGGTGGTGGTTTCGGGGCTGCCGAACATCACGCCGATCTTCATGCGGATCTGGTTGATGAAGATGACCATGCAGTTGGTCCGCTTGATGCTGGCGGTCAGCTTGCGCAGTGCCTGGCTCATCAGGCGAGCCTGCAGGCCGGGCAGCGAATCGCCCATCTCGCCTTCGATTTCGGCCTTGGGCACCAGCGCTGCGACCGAGTCGATCACGATCAGGTCGACCGCGCCGGAGCGCACCAGGCTGTCGACGATCTCGAGCGCCTGTTCGCCGGTGTCGGGCTGGGAGATCAGCAGGTCGGAGACGCTCACGCCCAGCTTCTGGGCGTACTGGATGTCCAGCGCGTGTTCGGCATCGACGAAGGCGCAGGTGCCGTTCTGGCGCTGCATTTCGGCGATGACCTGGAGCGTCAGCGTGGTCTTGCCCGACGATTCCGGGCCGTAGATCTCGACCACGCGGCCGCGCGGCAGGCCGCCCACGCCCAGCGCGATGTCGAGGCCGAGGGAGCCGGTGGAGACCACCTGGATGTCCTCGATCTTCTCGCCCTCTCCCAGCCGCATGATGGTTCCCTTGCCGAACTGCTTTTCGATCTGGGCCAGGGCGGCCTGCAGGGCCTTGGCCTTTTCGCTGTCGGCCGGGGCGACTTTGCTGCCTTTGACTTGGACGTCCATCAAGTTTCTCCTTGTGAATCAATGGGTTATTTGGGAGGCATCCACTGTTTTCAACTACAGGCTGGATGCATGCCCAGTAATATAACGAGCGAGGTGCCAAGCGGTAAACAGGTTTTTTGGTCAGTTTCCCTTACGATCTGTGACCTATGCCACTTCACGACGACGCCTGGCGGCTCACGCATTTCGGCCGCCTGCTGGGCCACGCGATGCGCCGCTTCGACGCCCGCGTGCTGGACCTGATGGCGCACAACGTCGAGGTGCCGCTGGCGCTGTCGAACCTCGCCGCGCGGGCGCAGGTGAGCGCCGCCCACATCCACATCACGCGCCACCTGGAGTTGAACGGCACCCGCCTCACCGACCTGGCCGACCGCGCCGGCATGAGCAAGCAGGCGATGGGCGACCTGGTGGACCAGTGCGAAGCCTGGGGCCTGGTCACGCGCGAAGCCGACCCGCGCGATGCCCGGGCGCGGGTGGTGCAGTTCACGCCGACCGGGCTGGCCTGGCTGCAGGCGTTCAAGGACGCCGTGGCGCAGGCGGAGCGCGAGTTCCGCGTGGAAGTGGGTGCCGAAGTGGCGACGGTGGTGGCGATCGGCCTGGAAGCGTACGCTGGGGGCAATGCCTGACGGCGTGACCGGCACACGCACCCTGTAGGGTGGGTTCGCGCAGCGACCCCACCGGTGGGGTTCGCTTGCGCGAAACCCACCCTACACTCTCACGAAGCCTCGTTAGAAGGCGAACCAGGAGACACCATGCGGATCCTCATCGCCGAAGACGACCAGGTGCTGGCGGACGGCCTGCTGCGCAGCCTGCGCGCCTCGGGTGCGGCCGCCGACCACGTGGCCAGCGGCAGCGAGGCCGACGCGGCGCTGATGACGAACAACGAGTTCGACCTGCTGATCCTCGACCTCGGCCTGCCCAAGATGCACGGGCTGGAGGTGCTGCGCAAGCTGCGCGCGCGCGGCTCCACCATGCCGGTGCTGATCCTGACTGCCGCCGATGCGATCGAGGAGCGCGTGAAAGGCCTGGACCTGGGCGCCGACGACTACATGGCCAAGCCCTTCGCGCTGTCGGAGCTGGAAGCGCGGGTGCGGGCGCTGACCCGGCGCGGCATGGGCGCCACCAGCAGCACCATCAAGCACGGCCCGCTGGTGTACGACCAGGCCGGCCGCGTCGCCACCATCGAAGGCCGGATGGTGGAGCTCTCCGCGCGCGAACTGGGCCTGCTCGAAGTGCTGCTGCAGCGCGCCGGCCGCCTGGTCAGCAAGGACCAGCTGGTGGAGCGCCTGTGCGAATGGGGCGAAGAGGTGAGCAACAACGCCATCGAGGTCTACATCCACCGCCTGCGCAAGAAGATCGAGAAGGGCCCGATCCGCATTGCCACGGTGCGCGGGCTGGGCTACTGCCTGGAGAAAATTCCGGGGTGAAAATCTTCCAGCGCGAGCAGCGCTCGCTCTTCGGCGAGATCCTCGACTGGATGCTCACGCCGCTGCTGCTGCTGTGGCCGGTCAGCCT
>JAQGMU010000328.1 GCA_028292195.1 Ramlibacter sp.
TACACGGCGCGGCACCACACCTTCTTCGAGATGCTGGGCAACTGGTCTTTCGGCGACTACTTCAAGCGCGACTCGCTCAAGTGGGGCTGGGAGCTCCTGACGCAGGTCTACAAGCTGCCGGCCGACAAGCTCTGGGCCACCTGCTACGTCGACGATGACGAGGCCTACGACATCTGGACCAAGGACATCGGCCTGCCGCCCGAGCGCGTGGTGCGCATCGGCGACAACAAGGGCGCGAAGTACGCCAGCGACAACTTCTGGATGATGGCCGACACCGGCCCCTGCGGCCCGAGCTCGGAGATCTTCTACGACCACGGCGCCCACATTCCCGGCGGCCCCCCGGGCAGCCCGGAGCAGGACGGCGACCGCTACATCGAGATCTGGAACCACGTGTTCATGCAGTTCGACATGCAGACGGACGGGTCGCTGCGCCCGCTGCCCGCGCCCTGCGTCGACACCGGCATGGGCCTGGAGCGGCTGGCCGCCATCCTGCAGCACGTGCACAGCAACTACGAGATCGACATCTTCGAGACGCTGATCGCCGCCGCCGGCCGCGAGACGCACACCGCGGACCTGGGCAATCCGTCGCTGCGCGTGATAGCCGACCACATCCGCGCGACCTCCTTCCTGGTGGCCGACGGCGTGATCCCTTCCAATGAAGGCCGCGGCTACGTGCAGCGCCGCATCATCCGGCGCGCGATCCGCCACGGCTACAAGCTGGGCCAGAAGACGCCCTTCTTCCACAAGCTGGTGCCGACGCTGGTCAAGGTGATGGGCGAGGCCTATCCGCACCTGGCGGCCGCCGAGAAGAAGGTGATGGACGTTCTCAAGGCGGAAGAAGAGCGCTTCTACGAGACCCTGGAAGTAGGCATGCAGATCCTGGACGCGGCCCTGCAGTCACCGGAAGGCGGCGCAGGCGCCGCGGGCCGGAAGGTGCTGCCCGGTGACGTGGCCTTCAAGCTGCACGACACCTACGGCTTCCCGCTGGACCTGACGCAGGACGTCTGCCGCGAGGCCGGCGTGACGGTCGACGAGGCCGGCTTCAACGCCGCGATGGAAAAGCAGAAGGCGGCCGGCCGCGCGGCGGGCAAGTTCAAGATGGACCGCGCGCTGGAATACGGCGGCGCGGGCAACGTCTTCACCGGCTACGAGCGGCTCGAGGAGCAGGCCGTGGTGCTGGCCCTGTACAAGGACGGCACTCCGGTGCGGCAACTGGACGAGGGCCAGGCCGGCATCGTGGTGCTGGACACCACGCCTTTCTATGCCGAGAGCGGTGGCCAGGTCGGCGACTGCGGCGTGCTGGCGGCCCAGGGCGTGCAGTTCGGCGTGGAAGACACCCAGAAGATCAAGTCCGACGTCTTCGGCCACCACGGCATGCAGACGCAGGGGACGCTGAAGGTGGGCGACCAGGTCAAGGCCGCCGTCGACCTGAAGCGGCGCGCCGCCACCGTGCGCAACCACAGCGCCACGCACTTGATGCACAAGGCGCTGCGCGAGGTGCTGGGCGACCACGTGCAGCAGAAGGGCTCGCTGGTCGACGCCGACAAGACCCGCTTCGACTTCACCCACAACGCGCCGGTGACGCCGGAGCAGGTGCGCGAGATCGAGCTGCTGGTGAACGCCGAGATCCTGGAGAACCACGCCACCCAGGCGCGAGTGATGGACATCGAGTCGGCCAAGGCGACCGGCGCGATGATGCTGTTCGGCGAGAAATACGGCGAGACGGTGCGGGTGCTGGACATCGGCAGCAGCCGTGAACTGTGCGGCGGCACGCACGTGCGGCGCACCGGCGACATCGGCCTGTTCAAGGTGGTGAGCGAGGGCGGCGTGGCCGCCGGCATCCGCCGGATCGAGGCCGTGACGGGCTCCAATGCGCTCACCTACCTGCAGGAGCTGGAGGGCACGGTGCAGGCGGTGGCCAGCTCGCTGAAGTCGGCGCCCACCGAGCTGAATGGCCGGGTGGCGCAGGTGCTGGACCAGGTGCGTGCGCTGGAGAAGGAAGTGGCGCAGCTCAAGGGCAAGCTCGCGTCCTCGCAGGGCGACGACCTGGTGGCGCAGGCGGTCGACGTCAACGGCATCAAGGTGCTGGCGGCGCGGCTGGACGGCGCCGATGCCAAGACGCTGCGCGACACCATGGACAAGCTGAAGGACAAGCTCAAGAGCGCGGCCATCGTGCTGGCGACGGTCGACGGCGGCAAGGTGCAGCTGGCGGCCGGCGTCACCGCCGACCGCATGGGCAAGGTCAAGGCCGGCGAGCTGGTCAACTTCGTGGCCCAGCAGGTAGGCGGCAAGGGCGGCGGCAAGCCGGACCTGGCCATGGCCGGGGGGACGGATGCCAGCAAGCTGGCGGGTGCCTTGCAATCGGTGCGGCAATGGGTGGCGGACCGGGTTTGAGGGGGGGCAGCCGCCCTCACCCCAACCCTCTCCCGCAAGCGGGAGAGGGAGCCTGCCGCATTACTCCCTCTCCCCTCCGGGGAGAGGGCTGGGGTGAGGGGCTGCGGCGCCGGCACCTCCTCGGTGCCGGCCTGGCCCTGGCCCTCCCCGCTGCCCGCGCCGCCCAGATCCAGACCAACCCCGGCGCCCACGCGCCCTGGCAGGCCCTGGATTTCGAAGGCCGCAAGATCGCCGTGCCGATGGCCGGCAGGCCGACCATCGTCAACTTCTGGGCCAGCTGGTGCGAGCCTTGCCGCGTCGAGATGCCGACCCTGCAGCAGATGGCCGATTTCTACAGCGACCAGCTGGTCCTGCAGGCGGTGAACTTCAAGGAACGCGCCTCCGCCGTGCAGCGCCACGTCAAGGCCTCGGCCTGGCTGGTGCCGGTGCTGCTGGACCCCCTGGGGGAGGGCGCCCAGGGCTGGAACGTGAAGGTCTTCCCCACCACCGTCGGCTTCGACGCCCAGGGCCGCCCGCGCTGGCGCGCGCAGGGCGAATACGACTGGTCGAGCGCCGAAGCCGGCAAGTTGGTTGAAGGGTTGTGGCGCTAGGAGCCTGGGCTCCCAGGGATAATCCCGCCATGCCCAACCGCCGCCACCTCCTTCAAGCCGCTGCCGCCGCAGCCGGCTCCCTCACCCTCCCGCTGGCCGCCTTCGCCCAGGAACGCCGCTTCGCGCCGCAGCCCGGCGACTGGCGCACCTTCGAGGTGACCACCCGCGCCGAACCCAACCTGGCCCAGGGCGCCACCCGCGTCTGGCTGCCGATTCCCTCGATCGACACCGAATGGCAGCGCTCGCTGGGCAACAGCATCGCCACCAACGGCAATGCCACCCGCGTCACGGACGGCCGCGAAGGCGCGCAGATCCTGCAGGTGGACTTCGACGCGTCGGTGCAGCAGCCCTTCGTCGAACTCACCAGCCGCGTGCAGACGCGCAACCGTGCCACCGACTGGCAGCACAAGACGCCCGCACGCCTGGACGCCGCCGATGCGGCCTACTGGATCCAGCCGACCAAGCTGATTCCCACCGACGGCATCGTGCGCGACACCGCGCGCAAGGCCATAGGCGACGCCCGCACCGACGAAGAGAAGGTGCGCCGCCTGTACGACTGGGTGGTGGCCAATGCCTACCGCGAGCCGCAGGTGCGCGGCTGCGGCGAGGGCGACATCAAGACCATGCTGGAGACCGGCAACCTGGGCGGCAAGTGCGCCGACATCAATGCGCTGTTCGTCGGCCTGAGCCGTTCGGTGGGCATCCCGGCGCGCGACGTCTACGGCCTGCGGCTGGCGCCCTCGGCCTTCGGCTACAAGGAACTGGGCGGCAACTCCGCCAGCCTGAAGGGCGCGCAGCATTGCCGCGCCGAAGTGTTCCTGCCGGCGCGCGGCTGGGTGGCGATGGACCCGGCCGACGTGGCCAAGGTGATGCGGCAGGAAACGCCGACCTGGATCAAGTCGGTGCAGGACCCGGTGGTGGCGCCGGTGTACCGGGCGCTGTACGGCGGCTGGGAAGGCAACTGGGTCGCCTTCAACACGGCCCACGACGTTGCGCTGCCCGGCTCGCGCCTGGGCAAGCTGGGCTTCCTGATGTACCCGATCGCGGAAGACAAGCAGGGGCGCTTCGATTCGTACGCGCCGGATGATTTCAAGTACACGATCGTCGCGCGCGAAGTGAAGGCCTGACTGACTTGCTCCCTCTCCCGCTTGCGGGAGAGGGTTGGGGTGAGGGCCGGGGTGAGGGCCGTCAACGCTTGCGGAACACCACGTCCCACACCCCGTGCCCGAGCTTGAGCCCGCGATTCTCGAACTTCGTCAGCGGCCGATACTCGGGCTTCTCCGCGAAACCCTGCGCTGCATTCACCAGCTGCGGCTCCGCTCCCAGCACCTCCAGCATCTGCTGCGCATACGGTTCCCAGTCGGTGGCGCAATGGATGTAGCCGCCTGACCGCAGGCGCGGCAGCACGCTGGCCAGGAAGTGCGGCTGGACCAGCCGGCGCTTGGTGTGGCGCGCCTTGTGCCAGGGATCCGGGAAGAAGATGTGCACGCCGGCCAGCGCACCCAGGGGCAGCATGTGGTCCAGCACCTGCACGGCGTCGTGCTGGACGATGCGGATATTGGTCAGCCCGAGGTCGCCGATGCGCTTGAGCAGCGCGCCCACGCCCGGCGTGTGCACCTCGCAGCACAGGAAGTCCTGCTCCGGCAGCACTCCGGCGATATGGGCCGTGGCCTCGCCCATGCCGAAGCCGATCTCCAGCACGGTGGGCGCGTCGCGGCCGAACACCTGCGCCAGGGCTATGGGCGTCGGCTGGTAGGGCAGCAGATACTGCGGCCCCAGCGCCTCGAGCGCGCGAGCCTGGCCGACCGTCGTCCGCCCGGTGCGCAGCACATAGCTGCGGATGCCGCGTGGATGGGGCACGCTCTCGGGCGTGTTCTTGGTGTCGCTCATGCCTCGATTGTCCCCGACCAGGCCTGCACGGCCTGGCTGAGCCAGTCGGCCAGGGAAGCCGCGGACGGCACCCGCAGGCCCAGCGTTTGCCCCGCGGCGGCCAGCACGGCGAGCGGGTCGTCCAGCTCCAGCGCGGCTGCCCCGTTCTGCTTGGACAGCTTCTCGCCGTCGGCACTCAGCACCAGCGGCGTGTGCAGGTAGGCCGGCGCCGGGAAGCCGAGCGCGCACTGCAGCAGCAACTGGCGCGCCGTGTTGTCGCTCAGGTCCGCCCCGCGCACGATGTGCGTGATCCCCTGCGCCGCATCGTCGACCACCACCGCAAGCTGGTAGGCGAACAGGCCGTCGGCGCGCTTCAGCACCACGTCGCCCACTGCTTCGGCCACGTCCTGCGCCTGGGCGCCGAGCCGGCGGTCCTGCCAGTGCACGACGCCGGGCGGCACGCGGAAGCGCCAGGCCCGCGCCGCGCGCCCGTGCAGGCCGCTGCGGCAGGTGCCGGGATAGACCAGCTCGGCGTGGCGCGGCCGCTCGAGACCCAGGGCCCGCAGCGCCTCCTCGATGTCCTTGCGCGAACACGAGCAGGGGTAGCCATCCCCGGCCGCCACCAGGGCGTCCAGCGCGGACTGGTAGAGCGCATCGCGCTGCGATTGCCACACCGGCGGCGCGTCGGGCAGCAGCCCGCAGGCGGCCAGCTGGCGCAGGATTTCGTGGTCCGCGCCGGGCACGCAGCGTGGCTGGTCGACGTCTTCGATGCGCACCAGCCATTGCCCGCCATGCGCCCGCGCATCGAGCCAGCTGCCCAGCGCCGCCACCAGCGAGCCCGCATGCAGGGGCCCGGTGGGCGAGGGTGCGAACCGGCCCCTGTATCTCATGCCAGCCGATGCCGTTCGAGCAGGGCGGTGCGGGTCGTGGGGCTTTCCATTTGCGCCAACCACCATTGCAGCGCGCGCCCGGGACCGAGGTTGCCCGCGCTGCGCCAGGCATAGCTCATGCGGATCTTGCGGGTGGGCCGCTGCACGTCGCGCGCCACCAGCCGCCCGCTTTCCAGGTACGGGCGCGCCAGCGGCTCGGGCAGGAAGCCGCCGCCCAGGCCGCGCAGCTGCGCATCCAGCTTGGCGCGGATGCTCGGCACCGTGAACACGTCCTGCCCGGAGAGCAGGCCCATGGTCAAGGCGGCGCCGCGCTGCAGGGCCGAGTCGGAGACCGCGACGGCGCGGTGCTTGAGCAGCACCTCGTCGGGGATGGGCTGCGCCGCGGAGGCCAGGGGATGGTGCGGCGCCACCGCGTAGACGAACAGCAGGTCGCCCAGTTCGTGGCTCTGGATGCCGGCGGTGGTGCCCGGCTCCAGCACCACGCCCAGGGCCAGGTCGGCCCGGCCGGAGATCACGGCCTCCAGCGTGCCGCCCAGCACCTCCTCGCGCACGCGCAGCCGCGTGGTCGGCTCGAGTGCATAGAAGGACTCGGCCAGTTCCATCGTCGTGGAGACGGACAGCGCGCTGTCGACGGCGACCGTGAACTCGGCCTCCCAGCCGGTGGCCACGCGCTTCACCCGGTTGGCCATGGCATCGATGTCCTGCAGCAGCTGCTGGCCGGCGCAGATCAGCTCGTTGCCGGCCGCGGTCAGGCGCGCCTGGCGCGAGCTGCGGTCGAACAGCAGCACGTCCAGCGCGTCCTCGATCTGGCGCACGCGGTAGGTGACGGCGCTCGGCACCAGGCCGAGGTCGCGCGCCGCGGCGGCAAAGCTGCCGCGGTCGGCCACCGCCTGCACCAGGGCCAGCGCGTCCGGGGTCAGCACTTCACGGGGGGTCGGCATGGAGTGAGAAGCAGGTCGTCGTCAAAGTTTTTGAATGATGCCATCAAATCCCGGGGTGCTACGGGACGGCGTCGGGCGCCTACATTGAGCTTCGTTCAAAGGAATTCACATGCTGACCTTGCGCAAATCCCAGGACCGCGGCTTCGCCGATCATGGCTGGCTCAAGTCGTTCCACAGCTTCTCCTTCGCCGGTTACCACGACCCGAAGCACATGGGTTTCGGCAACCTGCGCGTGATCAACGAAGACCGCATCGCCCCCGGCACCGGCTTCGGCACCCATGGCCACCGCGACATGGAAATCATCAGCTACGTGCTGTCCGGCGAGCTGGCGCACAAGGACACGCTGGGCAACATCAAGGGCATTCCGCCGGGTGACGTGCAGCGCATGAGCGCCGGCCGCGGCGTGCAGCACAGCGAGTTCAACCACGCCAAGGACCAGACCACGCACTTCCTGCAGATCTGGATCGAGCCGAACGTGACCGGCATCGAGCCGGGCTACGAGCAGAAAGGCTTTGCCGACGCGGAGAAGCGCGGCCGGCTGCGGCTGGTGGCTTCGCCGGACGGTGCGCAAGGTTCGGTGACAATCCATGCCGATGCGCGCGTCCACGCCGGCCTGTTCGACGGCGCCGAAAAGGCCACGCTGGCCCTGGACCCGCAGCGGCAGGCCTATGTGCACCTCGTGCGCGGCGCGCTGACGGTCAACGGCACCAGACTGGGTGCCGGCGACGCCGCCATGCTGGTGGCCGAGCCTCTGATCGAGCTGACCGACGGCAAGGACGCCGAAGTGCTGCTGTTCGACCTGCCCGCCGACTGAGTTTTCATTTTTCCGATTTTCACAACGAGGAATTTTTCCGATGCCTACCCTCCACACCAACAATTCCGACTCCAGCGCGCCTGACATCCTGGCGCTGATCGGCCGCGTGCTGATCGCCTCGATGTTCATCCCGGCCGGCTGGGGCAAGGTCGTCGGCTTCGCCGGCACCGTGGGCTACATCGCCTCCAAGGGCGTGCCGCTGCCCGAGGTGTGCGCCGCGCTCGCCATCGCAGCGGAACTGGGCCTGGGCCTGTTGTTCCTGGTGGGCTTCCAGGCGCGCTGGGCCGCGCTGGGCCTGGCCATCTTCACCGCCGTCATCACGCCGATCTTCCACAACTACTGGGCCCTGCCGGAAGCGCAGGTGATGATGCAGAAGCTGAACTTCACCAAGAACCTGGCCATCGTCGGCGGCCTGCTCGCCTTCGCCGCCTTCGGTGCCGGGCGCCTGAGCCTGGACGGCCGCCGCAAGGCCTGAACTTGCGAAGCCCGAACGACAACAGGGAACCACAATGAGCAACGTCGTGGTGGTCTACCACTCCGGTTACGGCCATACCCAGCGCCTGGCGCAGGCCGTGGCCGGGGGCGCCGGCGCCCAGCTGATCGCCATCGATGCCGATGGCAAGCTGCCGGAAGGGGGCTGGGAACAGCTCAAGGCCGCGGACGCCATCGTCTTCGGCTCGCCCACCTACATGGGCAGCGTCAGCTGGCAGTTCAAGAAGTTTGCCGACGCGTCTTCCACGCAGTGGTTCGCCCAGGAATGGAAGGACAAGATCGCCGCCGGCTTCACCAACAGCGCGGGCATGAACGGCGACAAGCAGGGCACGCTCACCACGCTGTTCACGCTGGCGATGCAGCACGGGATGATCTGGGTCAGCCAGGGCCTGATGCCCAGCAACACGCGCGCGGCCAGGCGCGACGACGTGAACTACCTGGTGTCGTACAGCGGCGCCGTCGCGCAGTCGCCTTCGGACGCCGGCGCCGACGCCATGGCGGCAGGCGACCTGGAAACGGCGCGCCTGTTCGGCCAGCGTGTGGCCGAGGTCACCGCCCGCTTCAAGTCCTGATCTAGCGCAGCGAAGCCACGAAGCCCGCGAGGAAGGCCTGCAACTGGGCCTTCATCTTCTCGTCGGCCATCTGGCCTTCCGCGTCGAACACCTGGCCGGCCCGCGACACCATCAGCCGGCCGCCGAACCAAGGCTGCATGCCAAGCGTGCGCAGCACCGGCAGCCAGGCGTTCTGCGCCAGGATGGTGCCGAAGCCGCCCGGCGAGGCGCCGATCACGGCGATCGGCCGGTTGCCGAACAGACGCGGGATGTCGGCGGCCGGGCGACTCAACCAGTCGATGGCGTTCTTGAGGACGCCGGGCATGGAGTTGTTGTACTCGGGGGTCGCCAGCAGCACGCCGTCGCTGGCGGTCATCTGCTCCTTCAAGGCCGTGACGGCCTGCGGAATGCCCTCCCTGGCCTCCACGTCGCCGTCGTACAGCGGGATGCCCCGCAGCGTGGCGATCTGCAGCGTCGCGCCCGCCGGCATCAGGCCGGCGGCGGCGCGCAGCAGCGCCGTGTTGTAGGAGCCTGCCCGCAGGCTGCCGGAAATTCCGAGGATCTTGGCCATGGCGGCAAGATAGCACCCTCGGGGCGGCGCTGCACGCGCCAGCCGGGCTTCCTACAATGCCCGCATGAACACGATTTCCGGACACCAGAAGGATCTCGGCGGCGGCTTCCTGGTCCGCCGTTTGCTGCCCGCCGCGAACCAGCGCAGCGTGGGACCGTTTATCTTCTTCGACCACTTCGGCCCGGCGGAGGAACTGCCGGGCGTCAACCACGATGTGCGGCCGCACCCGCACATCGGGCTGGCGACGGTGACCTACCTGTTCGACGGCGCGATGATGCACCGCGACAGCCTGGGCACCGCGCAGCTGATCGAGCCGGGCGCCCTCAACTGGATGACCTCCGGTCGCGGCATCGTGCACTCCGAGCGCAAGCCGGAGCACCTGCGGGACCAGCGCTACCTGAACCACGGCCTGCAGTTGTGGACGGCGCTGCCGCTGGCGCAGGAGGAAGTGGAGCCTTCGTTCTCGCACACGCCGGCCGATGCCATTCCCGAATGCAGCGTTGGCGACGCGCGCGTGCGGGTGCTGGTAGGCGAGGCCTTCGGCGCCCGCTCGCCGGTGCCGGCGCTGTCGCCCACGCTGTATCTCGACATCTGGTTGCCGGCGGGCGGCCGGGTCGCGTTGCCGGCGCTGGCCGCGGAGCTGGCGCTCTATTCGGTGGACCACGACGTCGAAGTCGACGGCGCGGAGCTGCCTGCGCGGGTGATGGTGGTGCTGGCGCCGGGCCAGCCGACGACCGTGTTCGCAGCGGCCGGGGCACGGCTGGTGCTGGTGGGCGGCGATCCGCTCGATGCGCCGCGGCACATGTGGTGGAACTTCGTGTCCAGCCGCAAGGACCGCATCATTGCCGCCAGCGAGGATTGGCAGGCGATGCGCATGGGGACGGTGCCGGGAGACGACGAGGAGTTCATTCCCTTGCCGCCGACGCGGTTCACGCCGCCGGAGCCGATTTCGTGATCGTGTTCGGTGGGGTCGCTTCGCGAACCCACCCTACATGGCGGTGCGTGACGTGACGGGGCGTGACGTGTCGGGGCGTGTGTAGGGTGGGTTTCGCGCAGCGAACCCCACCATTCACGGCGCCGGCCGCAACCCCGGATCCAGCGCCTCCCGCTCGTCGAACACGAAACACGTCCCTTCGAAATGGGCCCCGCCGGTCTCCTCGAAATATTTGAGGATCCCGCCCTCCAGCTGCCACACGTCCGGCAGCCCCGCCTCGCGCATCACCAGCGCGGCCTTTTCGCAGCGAATGCCGCCGGTGCAGAAACTCACCACCGTCTTGCCCTGCAACTCGCCGATGCGCTGCTGCAAGGCCTGCGGAAAATCGCTGAACTTCGCCAGCCGCCAGTCGATCGCCTGCGCGAACGTGCCGTAGTCGACCTCGAACGCATTGCGCGTGTCGAGCGTCACCACCGGCCGGCCGGCGTCGTCGTGGCCCTGGTCCAGCCAGCGTTTCAGCGTGGGCCCGTCCAGCGCCGGCGCGCGGCCCTGGGCCGGCTGGATGGCCGGGTGGTTCATCCGGATGATCTCGTGCTTGAACTTCACCAGCATGCGGCCGAAGGGCACTGCTTCCGACCAGCTTTCCTTGGCCTGCAGGTCCGCCAGCCGCGGGTCGGCGCGCAGCAGCGCCAGGAATTCCCGCACCTTCGCCGCGTCGCCGGCCAGGAAGAGGTTGATGCCTTCCCCGGCCAGCAACACCGTCCCCCTCAGGCCCAATGCGAGCGCGCGCTCCAGCAGGGGCGCGCGCATGGCCTGCGCATCGGGCAGGGCGACGAAGCGGTAGGCGGAGACGTTGAGGACTTTGTTCACGGCAGCGCATTCTAGGAAGAAGTCAATAGGCAGCCATTTCCTACAATGCGGGCATGTTCGTTCACCTGCGCCTGCACACCGAGTTTTCCGTCGTCGACGGCACCAACCGCATCGACGAGATCGTGAAGGCCGCGGCGGCCGACGCCCAGCCCGCGCTGGGCATCACCGACCTCAACAACGCCTTCGGCGCCATCAAGTTCTACAAGGAAGCGCGCGGCGCCGGCCTGAAGCCGGTGGTGGGCTGCGAGATCATGCTGCAAGGCGTGGGCGCCGACCCCGCCATCGTCTCGCGCGTGGTCGTGCTGGTGCAGAACCATCAGGGCTACCTGAACCTCTGCGAGCTGCTGTCCCGGGCCTGGACCCGCAACGTCATTCGCGCGCAGGCCGTCTGCAAGGTCGAATGGCTGCAGGAGCTGGCCGAAGGCCTGCTGCTGCTGTCCGGCGCCCAGGCCGGCCCGGTCGGCCAGGCCCTGCTGCAGGGCGATGCCAGCCGCGCCAGCGAGGCCGCCCTGCAGCTGGCCGGCCTGTTCCCGCACCGCTTTTACATCGAGCTGCAGCGCGCCGGCCGCAACGACGACGAAGCCCACGTGGCCGCCGCGGTGCAGCTGGCCGCGCACCTGAACCTGCCGGTGGTGGCCACCCACCCGGTGCAGTTCACCAAGGAAGACGACTACGAGGCGCACGAAGCGCGCGTCTGCATCTCCGAAGGCGAGATCCTGGGCAACCAGCGCCGGGTACGCAAGTTCACCCGCGAGCAGTACTTCAAGACCCAGGCGCAGATGGAGGCGCTGTTCGCCGACCTGCCCTCGGCCGTCGCCAACACGCTGGAGATCGCGCGCCGTTGCAACCTGGTGCTCCAGCTTGGCAAGCCACAGCTGCCGAACTTCCCGACGCCCAACGGCATGCCGGCCGAGGAGTACTTCCGCTTTGCCTCGCACGAAGGCCTGGGCGAGCGGCTGGTGCAGCTGTTCCCCAAGGAAGCCGAGCGCGAGGCCCAGCGCCAGCGCTACGTGGACAGGCTCGAGTTCGAGATCGGCACCATCCTGAAGATGGGGTTCCCGGGTTACTTCCTGATCGTCGGCGACTTCATCAACTGGGCCAAGGCCAACGGCTGCCCGGTCGGCCCGGGCCGGGGCTCGGGCGCCGGCTCGCTGGTGGCCTACGCGCTGAAGATCACCGACCTGGATCCGCTGCAGTACAACCTGCTGTTCGAGCGCTTCCTGAACCCGGAACGCGTGTCGATGCCCGACTTCGACATCGACTTCTGCCAGGGCAACCGCGACCGCGTGATCGAGTACGTGAAGGAAAAGTACGGCCGCGAAGCTGTATCCCAGATCGCGACCTTCGGCACGATGGCGGCGCGCGCGGCGGTGCGCGACGTCGGCCGCGTGCTGGACATGAGCTACACCTTCTGCGACGGCATCAGCAAGCTGATCCCGAACAAGCCCGGCACGCACATCACGATCGCCGACGCGCTCAAGCAAGAGCCGGTGCTGGCCGAACGCTACCAGCGCGAGGACGAGGTCAAGACGCTGCTGGACCTGGCGCAGAAGCTGGAAGGCATGACGCGCAACATCGGCATGCACGCCGGCGGCGTGCTGATCGCGCCGGGCAAGCTGACCGACTTCACGCCGCTGTACCAGCAGCCGGGCAGCGAATCCGCCGTCAGCCAGTACGACAAGGACGACGTCGAAGCCGCCGGCCTGGTGAAGTTCGACTTCCTGGGCCTGGCCACCCTGACCATCCTGGAGCTGGCGCGCAAGATGATCGCGGCCCGCTATCCGGGCCAGGAGAACTTCAGCTTCGATGCGATTGCGCTCGACGACGCGCAGACCTACAGGCTGTTCTCCGACGGCAAGACGGAGGCGGTGTTCCAGTTCGAATCGCGCGGCATGCAAGGCATGCTGTGCGACGCCCGGCCGACCCGGCTGGAAGACCTGATCGCGTTGAACGCGCTGTACCGCCCGGGGCCGATGGACCTGATCCCGAGCTTCGTGGCCCGCAAGCACGGCCGCGAGACGGTGGAATATCCGCACCCGCTGGTGGAGGCCGTGCTCTCGGAGACCTACGGGATCATGGTCTACCAGGAGCAGGTGATGCAGACGGCGCAGGTGCTGGGCGGCTACTCGCTCGGCGGCGCCGACCTCCTGCGCCGCGCCATGGGCAAGAAGAAGGCCGAGGAGATGGCCACGCACCGGGAGATCTTCCGCACCGGCGCGGCGAAGAACAACATCAGCGCGGAGAAGGCCGACGAGATCTTCGACCTGATGGAGAAGTTCGCGGGCTACGGCTTCAACAAGTCGCACGCCGCCGCCTACTCGCTGCTGGCGTACCACACGGCCTGGCTGAAGGTGCACTACACGGCGGAGTTCTACTGCGCCAACATGACGATCGAAATGGACAACACCGACAAGCTGAAGGTGCTGTTCGAGGACGCGCGCAAGAACTTCGGCATCACCTTCGAGGCGCCGGACGTGAACCGCGGCACCTATCGCTTCGAGCCGATTTCCGACAAGGCGGTGCGCTACGGCCTGGGCGCCGTCAAGGGCACCGGCGAGTCGGCGGTCGAAGCGATAGTAGCGGCGCGGGAAGGAAAGGGAGAAGGCCCCTCCGGGTCCGTGTGCGGCCCGTTCAAGAGCCTGTACGACTTCTGCTGCCGCGTCGACCGCACGCGCATCAACAAGCGCACGGTGGAGGCCTTGATCAAGGCCGGCGCCTTCGACAACCTGCACCGCAACCGCGCCTCACTGGTGGCGAGCATCGACCGCGCCTTCGACTTCGCCAATGCGGCGGCAGCCAACGCCAACCAGGGCGGCCTGTTCGACATGGGCGACGATTCCCACGGCGCCAGCACCCAGGAGCCGGACCTGGTGGAAGGCCTGCCCTGGGGCGTGAAGGAGCGGCTGACGCAGGAGAAGACGGCCGTCGGCTTCTACCTGTCGGGGCACCTGTTCGACGAGGTCGAGCGCGAGGTGCGGCGCTTCTGCAAGCGGCGCATCGAGGAGCTGGTGGACACGCGCGAGCCGCTGCTGCTGGCCGGCATCGTCAACGACATGCGCGTCATCAACGGGCAGCGCGGCAAGCTGGCGCTGTTCAAGCTGGTCGACAAGACCGACATGATCGAGGCCGCGGCCGACGAGAGCGTGTTCTCGCCGCAT
>JAQGMU010000336.1 GCA_028292195.1 Ramlibacter sp.
GCAGTCCAGCAGGCTGGCCCAAGGCGAGACGTCCGCGTTGCGTATTGGAAGCAGGACTGCCAGCCAAGCCAGCGCGAAGCCGGCAAAGTAGGCGCCGTCGTCGCCCAGCAATAACTTGCCCCACGGAAAGTTCACCATCCAGAAGCCGGCCACCGGCGCGGCCACGATGACACAGGTCAGCACCAGAGGGGCGCCCCCGACGTGGGCGGCAATGCAAGCAAGCGCCAGGAGGCACAAAGTGGCCGTGCCGCTGGCCAGGCCGTGGAAGCCATCGATGATATTGATCGCCTTGGAGACGCCGCCGACCGCGAACGCGGTGAAGATCACGGCGACCGGCGCCACTCGCAGTAGCGGATCGGCCACGGAAAACACCCAAATGCGTGACTGCTACGCCGCCCACCCAGCACGCCAGCGCGCCGCTGGCGACGGTGGCGCACAGGCGTGTCGCCACACTGACCCGCTTGGTGAGGTCTTCCAGCAATCCAATCACCAAGGCCGGAATGCCTGCCAACAGGATGGTCGCGACGATGCCGGCCATTGCGCTCGGCAAGGACGTGCCAGGCCACGACCAGGGCGAGATAAATGCCAATGCCCCCAATGCGGGGGGTAGGACGCGTGTGGAACTTCTGAATGGCTCCGGGCAGATCCATCGTGAAACGGCCGTGATGGTCGCGGTGAGCACAGGCACTTTGGCCAGCAGAAAAAAAGGTTGCAGAGCTGCTTGCGATGGCGAAAGTGGTGTGTTCCAAAGCCACTAGCCGGCAACCGCGGCTGCATACTCGTATCGTAACAATGTAGATAACACGTGTACATGTTGTTACATTATCGGTCCTCCCAAGGAAAGCGTTTCCGCCCTCACGAACTCTCCGCGGATCCAGTCCTGTGAACTGGTCCGGACACGCCGACGGTTACCCCGCAGAGTCTGAGTTGTGGCGCTGGTGTATGCGACGGTACTTTCACGCATGCGGGCTGGCGCTCGCCCGCACGGCTACACCACCGCGATCAGCGGGCAAACCGGGCTGATACCTTGGCGACCCGGACCAATGCCGACGAAGGCGTCGAATATGCTTGTGGGAACGCCGCCTGGAGCTCGCGGGCGATCGCTTCCAACGCCTTGCGACTTCCCATGCGTTCCAAGATGAACAGCTCCTCGCATCCATCGGCCGAGAGCTCAGGCGTGAAAGTGCCCGCTGTCTTGTGCAGGCCGGAGAGCGAAAGCACCTGACCGTTGAAATCAGATTGGCGGAACGCGGCAACTGTCTTGCCGTGTCGCTCGATGCGCGTGTGCCAGTTCCAGACATACTCGCCCGCTGCCGGCCGGGCGCCGAGCGCGACGTCGATGCGGTCGCCCGCCTCCACCGCCACCGTCTCGGGGAAGGGGAACAACGCCTGGCCGTAAATCATGCGCGGCCGGCCCGGCGCGTTTGAGATATCGACGTCCTTGAACAGCGTCGCGTCGAACCAGCAGCCCAAGCCGTCCGCCTTGCCACCGCGCGTCGCGGTGAGCGAAAGGTCGACCGATAGGTCGCGGCGCCCGATGGCCAAGTAATCGACCAAGCCGGCGAGTTGCGGGACCGCCAGGACCTGGTCGCTTTCAATCTGCGCCTTCACGCCCTGATGCGCGAGCAGCTGCGCGACCGGGCGCAGATCGACGCCGTGCAGTTCGTGTTGCCGTGACGCACCCGCCGGTTCCGGCGCTTCCACGACTGTGACCCAGAGGCGCTCGGCGGCGGGGATCACCTGCCCGTCGGGGCGCAGGAAGCGCTTCACGGCATCCGCAAGCGTCTCCATCTGCATCTCGTACCAGGGCAGCACGCCATGCAGGTCGGAGACGATCACGTGAGCGCGTTCGGGCAGAACAACGCGGGTCGACAGATCCTTGATGAACTCGATGCGGTCGGCGCAGCCGTTCGCGCGCGCGAGCTGCCGTGCGACCTCGATCGCGCTCGAAGGCTCGATCGCGTACACGCGGGACGCGCCGAAACGGCAGGCCATGATCGCGAAGAATCCGGTGCCCGTCCCGATCTCCACCACCACCGCGCCAGGGACGATAGCACCGCGCATCGCTGCGAGATAGGCATCGACGCGATGGCTGTCCTCGAGCATCGAAGCGTAGGAGTGTAGGTTGTAGTCGTGCATGAGCAGCGAGCTCAGGCGCCCACGTCATTCCGGATCGCATCGCGAAACGCGTGGAGCCGCCGGAAGTCGTAAGGTCGCCGAACCCTTTTTACCCGGACGGTGCGGGCCAGTTGCGCTGCCGAATCGAATTCCTGCGCGCGCCGCTCGGTATCCACGAACTTCGACGCGTAAACATTGGCGGCAAGGGCGAGGAACGCTTCGTGCCCCGACATATCCTCGATCACCACGTCGGCTCGGGCGTGCTCCTCGAGCAGGTAAACAACCTTCAGCGGCGCGGGCGTCTCGTGGAATGCAAACCCGGGCGCGCGCAAATCGAGGTACCGCTTGTTCCAGCCGGCCGTGATGACCGGCAGGGCCTGCGGGTCGCCGAAGAGGCCCTGCGCAGATTCCGGCCAGAGCCGCACCCGCGGATACGCGGGCAGCGCCTCCACGCTCCCGCGTTCGAGCCGCAAGGCCAGAACATCATCCGTCAGGATTGGAAGGCCCGCGCACGCGAAAGCGCCCGCCGCCGTCGACTTGCCCGCGCCCGAGGGACCAATGAACGCCACCGCTCGGCCGTCAATGACGGCGCAACTCGCATGCAGGCAGAGAGTGCCCCGCAGGCGCAGCAGGAATCCCATCGCCGGACCGAGCAGGTAGACGCCGGCGTCTTCCAGTGGATACCCCGGCCGCCTGCTCGCCCAGACGTTGGATCCGGTGTCGTCAAGCAGGATGTCTACCCCATCGTAGTACTGCAGCCTGTGCAGTCGCGAATCGGCATTCCATGCGGCGCGGACGTTGTAGGTACCGTCCTGGTTCCGGTCGGGGGACCGGTATCGCTCCTGCCAGCGCGGGACGGCGAGATCGGCAGCCGGTAGCACATCGAAAAGAATTGCAACGTCGACGCGGGACGCGGGCACGCTGCCCGACAGGGCTTCAAGCGGCAGGTTGGACGCGAGTCCCAGGCCCCATGCCTGCTTCGGCCCGGTCACGTCTTGATGTTGTTCGCGCCGCCGTCTTTATTGGTGTTCTTCGCCGCGCTTTGGGTCAGAATCGGGGCGGAGCCGTACTCGCGCAGTTCGGGCGAGCTGTAGTGCCGCTTACGGGCCTCGCCCTGAGGAGGGGGACGTGTTGGGGACGCGCTGGGTTGGTTCATAGTTGGTGCAAGCCGGTAAGCCAGAGGTCGAGGCTGAGCGGCTTCAACTCCGCTGAGGCGCGTTCCGCATCGGACAGCGCCCGGATGGAAACGATTCTACGCCGGTCGACGTACTTGGACAAACCTGCCGACGGGGTGAAGTCATCGATCCACGTGGACTCACGCCGCGCCAGCAACGGCAGCAGGGGCGTATTACGAAAGGGTGTTTTCGGCCGGTCGAGCACGGCGCGCGGTAGGCGCTGGGCCATCGCGCTGCGTAGCACCGCCTTTTTTACGCAGTGCGGCACGGGTGGGAGCGTCAGGCAGAAACTCATCACGCGGCCATCCATGAACGGGTGCCGGAATTCGATGCGCTCGCCAGTGACGGCCGGGTCGAAGCGATC
>JAQGMU010000128.1 GCA_028292195.1 Ramlibacter sp.
GCGATGATGTAGTCGATGATGCGCTGGTCGAAGTCCTCGCCGCCCAGGAAGGTGTCGCCGTTGGTGGACAGCACTTCGAACTGCTTCTCGCCGTCGACGTCCGCGATCTCGATGATCGAGATGTCGAAGGTGCCGCCGCCCAGGTCATAGACGGCGATCTTGCGGTCGCCCTTGCCGTGCTTGTCCAGGCCGAAGGCCAGGGCCGCGGCGGTGGGCTCGTTGATGATGCGCTTGACGTCCAGGCCCGCGATGCGGCCGGCGTCCTTGGTGGCCTGGCGCTGGGCGTCGTTGAAGTACGCCGGCACCGTGATCACGGCTTCCGTGACCGTCTCGCCGAGGTAGTCCTCGGCGGTCTTCTTCATCTTGCGCAGGATGTCCGCGGAGACCTGCTGCGGCGACAGCTTCTTGCCGCGCACTTCGATCCAGGCGTCGCCGTTGTCGGCGGGCACGATCTTGTAGGGCATCAGGTCGATGTCCTTCTGCACTTCCTTCTCGGTGAACTTGCGGCCGATCAGGCGCTTCACCGCGTACAGCGTGTTCTTGGGGTTGGTCACCGCCTGCCGCTTGGCCGAGGCGCCGACGAGGATCTCGCCGTCTTCCTGGTAGGCGACGATCGAAGGCGTGGTGCGCGCGCCTTCCGAGTTCTCGATCACCCTGACGTTGTTGCCTTCCATGACCGCGACGCACGAGTTCGTGGTGCCCAGGTCGATGCCGATGATCTTTGCCATATGTTTCTCCTAAATCCTGTCCGGGCTCCAGCCCTGTGAATCAGTCTGTTGACTACTTGTGGATATGTGTTACGGATTCAAGGCTGGGCCATGTCATTTCGGGGCCGTGACCGTGACCAGCGCCGGGCGCAGCACCCGGTCGGCGATGGAGTAGCCCTTTTGCAGCACGCCCACCACGGTGTTGGCTTCCTGCTCGGCCGGGACCACGGAGATGGCCTGGTGCTGGTGGGGGTCGAACCTGGTGCCGGCGGGCGGATTGATCTCGAGCACCTTGTTGCGCTCCAGCGCGGCCTTCAGCTGGCGCAGGGTGGCTTCGGCGCCCTGGCGGATCTGCTCGGTGCTCAGGTCCTGGTGCGCCAGCCCGGCTTCCAGGCTGTCGCACACGGGCAGCAGGCTGTCGGCGAAGCTTTCCACGGCGTACTTGCGCGCCTTGGACATGTCCTCGTCGGCGCGGCGACGGGTATTCTGCATCTCGGCCTGGGCGCGCAGGAACTGGTCGGTCAGTTCCTGGTTCTTCGCCTGCAGGGCGGCGAGCTGGGTCTGGAGATCGGCCGCGGGGGCGGCGGCATCGTTGGCCGCCGCCGGCGTTTCCTGGGGCCGGTCGCTCTCGTTTTGGAAGTTGTCGGGCATTGCGAGGGAGGCTTTGTTCTGAAAAGACGGGCAAAAGCTGGGGGCACGGAAGCCCTTTTCAAGCTGGGGGCATGCCCGGCCGCACAAAAAAATCGCTCCGGACGGAGCGCGGCCGATTGTACGGCCGGGTACCCGTCGCCCGGGGGCGCCGGCCGTCCCCCGCCCGCGCGTTCCGTCGCAGGGCGGGTCCGGCGTCTTGACCGGGCGGGGCCGGGCCCCGTATCGTCCCATGATGGAAATGTCGGGCAGGACGGTGGCTACGGGCGCGACGCCAAAGGCGGCGGAGCATTGGCTGCTGCCCGGTGTGCGGCCGCTGGCCTGGGTGGTGGGCGCCGCCGCGCTGGCGGCCGTGGCGGTCATGCCCATGACCCACAACACCTACCTGGAGCTGCTGGGCGAGGCCCTGTTCGTGGGCATCGTGCTGCTGTTCGCCTTTCGCGGCGCCGGCGCCTGGAAGCAGCGCGTGGTACCCCGCTGGCTGGCGCAGGTGCTGGCGATCGCGGTGGGCGCCATGGTGGCGCCGCTGATCGTGCAGCTGGTGGCGGCCGGCGGCGACATCTCCGGTTTCACCAGTTCCAAGGGCCACGTCAAGGGCTACTTCCTCGTCACCTTCGGCGCGGCCATCATCGGCTCGGCCATCGCGCTGGGCGCCTTGTTCCGCGAACGCGACGCCCAGGCCCGCAACGAGGCACTGCATTTCGACCTGCTGCGCGAACGCCTGGAGCGCCAGGCCGCCGATGCACGGCTGCGCCTGCTGACGGCGCAGATCCAGCCGCACTTCCTGCTCAATACGCTGGCCAACGTGCAGGCGCTGGTGGAAAGCGGCTCGCCGCGGGCGGCGCCGCTGTTCCGCAGCCTTACCGCCTACCTGCGCGCCGCGGTGCCGCAGCTGCAGCAGGAGCAGACCTCGCTCGGCGAAGAAGAGCAACTGGTGCAGGCCTACCTGGAGCTGATGCAGATGCGGATGCCCGACCGGCTGGCCTTCCGGCTCGCGGTGGACCCGGCGCTGCGGGGGCTGCGGCTGCCGCCGCTGGTGCTGCTGACGCTGGTGGAGAACGCGGTGCGCCACGGCATCGACCCGTGCGTGGACCCGGGCCGGATCGAAGTGGGCGCGCGGGCGGAGGGCGAGAGCGTGGTGCTGTGGGTGCAGGACAGCGGCGTCGGCATGGCCCCTGCGCCCGGCGAGGGCGTCGGCCTGTCCAACCTGCGCCAGCGCTTGAGCGCCTTCGACGGCGGCGGGCGGCTGGAGCTGTGCGAAGTGCAGCCGCAAGGTGTGCGCGCCGAGATCCACCTCAAGCGAGGGGCGATGGAATGAGCCGCGCACGGCCGCCCGAAGCGGCTCGAACCGCAGTGCATGGCACGGAGGTTTTGCTATGACCGGGCCCACCGCACTGCTTGCGGAAGACGAGCCGATCCTGCGCGAGCGGCTCGCCGCCATGCTGGGCCGGGCCTGGCCGGAGCTGAAGATCGTGGCCGAGGCGCGCCACGGACGCGAGGCGGTGGAGATGTTCGAGGAGCACCGGCCGCAGATCGCCTTCCTCGACGTCCACATGCCGGGCCTGAACGGCGTGGAGGCCGCGCGCGCCATCGGGTCGCGCGCCGCGCTGGTGTTCGTGACCGCCTTCGACCGCTATGCGGTGGAGGCCTTCGCCCACGGCGCCGTCGACTACCTGCTGAAGCCGGTGGAAGAGGAGCGGCTGGCGGAAACCGTGCACCGGCTGCAGGCGCGGCTGGCCAGCGGCGCCACGCCGCCGTCGCTGGAAAGCACGCTGGAGCGGCTGGCCGCGCAGCTGGAAGGGAAGACCGCGACGCGGCTGCGCTGGATCCGCGCGTCGGTGGGCGACACGGTGCGGCTGATCCCGGTCGAACAGGTGGTGTACCTGAAGGCCGACCACAAGTACACGCTGGTGGTGTGGCAGGGCGGCGAGGGCGTGATCCGCACCTCGATCAGGGAGCTGTCCGACCAGTTGGACGGCGAACACTTCGCGCGCATCCACCGCTCGGCCATCGTCAACCTGGCGCAGGTGGCGAGCTTCGTGCACGGCAACGATGCGGGGGAGATCCAGCTGCATGGGCGGCCGGAGAAGCTGCCGGTCAGCCGGAGCTTCCTGCACCTGTTCCAGCGGATGTGATGGGCGGCGGTGGGGTCGCTTCGCGAACCCACCCTACATTTGGGAGAACCCACCATGCGAATGGCCTGGATCTGTTGGGTGGGTTCGCGCAGCGACCCCACCGTATCCGGCGGACCTATCGCGTCTCGAGCAACTCGACGTCGAACTTCAAGGTCGCATTCGGCGGAATCACGCCGCCGGCGCCGCGCGCGCCGTAGCCCAGGTCCGGCGGGATGACCAGGGTGCGCTTGCCGCCCACCTTCATGCCGGCCACGCCTTCGTCCCAGCCCTTGATGACCATGCCGCCGCCAAGCGAGAACGCGAAGGGGTCGTTGCGGTCGCGGCTGGAATCGAACTTCGCGCCCTGCACGCCGTTCTGGAACAGCCAGCCGGTGTAGTGCACGCGCACATCCTGGCCGGCCTTGGCCTCGGGGCCGCCGCCCACGAGTTCGTCTTCGTATTGCAGGCCGCTGGGGGTGGTGATCATGTTGGGTCTCTGGTTCAGTTCTGGAGGAGGCCGCGGCGGGCCAGGTCGCGCATCAGCGCGAGCGTGCCGTAGCGCCACGGGACCACGCGGTCGGAGGTGTTGACGCGGTTGACGAGTGTACCGAGGCGCGGCGTCGAAATGGCGACCAGGTCGCCCACCACGTGCGTGAAGCCCTGGCCAGGGCCGTGCCGGTCCTGCGTCGGCGCGAACATGGTGCCCAGGAACAGCAGGAAACCGTCGGGGTACTGGTGATTCGGGCCGGTGGCCTGCGCGACCAGGTCCAGCGGGTCGCGGCTGATCTTGCTCAGGCTGCTGGCGCCGTTCATCTCGAAGCCTTCGGGGCCGACCACCTTCATCGCCAGCTCGCTCTGGCGCACGTCGGCGATCGAGAACTTCCCATCGAACAGCCGGATGAACGGGCCGATGGCGCAACTGGCGTTGTTATCCTTGGCCTTGCCGAGCAGCAGGGCGCTGCGGCCTTCGAAGTCACGCAGGTTGACGTCGTTGCCGAGGGTCGCGCCCTTGACCTCGCCGCGGCTGTTCACCGCCAGCACGATCTCAGGCTCGGGGTTGTTCCAGGTCGATCCCGGATGGATGCCGATCTCGGCGCCCGGGCCGACCGCGGACAGCGTCGGCGCCTTGGTGAAGACCTCC
>JAQGMU010000353.1 GCA_028292195.1 Ramlibacter sp.
CTCGGCACCAAGTGGCTGCAGTCGCTGCTGGACATCCAGAACGAGACGCGCGATGCCACCGAGTTCTGGGACCACGTCAAGATCGACCTGTTCCCGGACGCCGTCTACGTCTTCACGCCCAAGAGCCAGATCCTGGCGCTGCCGCGCGGCGCGACGGTGGTCGACTTTGCCTATGCCATCCACTCCGACGTGGGCGATCGCACGGCGGCGGCGCGCATCAACGGCGCCCAGGTGCCGCTGCGCACCGAGCTGAAGAACGGCGACGTGGTGGAAGTGGTGACGGCCGCGGTGTCGGCGCCGAATCCGGCCTGGCTGGGCTTCGTGCGCACCGGCCGGGCCCGCTCCAAGATCCGGCACCACCTGAAGACGATGGCGCACGCCGAATCGCAGGAACTGGGCGAAAAGATGCTGGCCCAGGCGCTGCGGGCCGAGGGCATGGACAGGCTGCCGCCGGACGACGAGAAGTACCACGCGCTGTGGGAAAAGCTGCTGCGCTTCACCGGCAACCGCAGCCGGGCCGAGCTGCTGACCGACCTGGGGCTGGGGCGGCGCATTGCCGGCATCGTGGCCAAGCGGCTGATGGTGCAGCTGGGCGAGATGGGCGAGAAGCCGGACCCACTGCTGCTCAGCCGCGAACGCTTCACCGCGCACGACGGCGTGGCGCAGGGCGGGATCACGCTGGACGGCAGCGAGAACGCTTCGGTGCAGTTCGCCACCTGCTGCCGCCCGATCCCGGGCGACCCGATCGTCGGCTACCTGGGCCGCGGCGAGGGCCTGGTGGTGCACGCCGAGACCTGCTCGGTGGCGCGCCGGCTGCAGCACAAGGACGCCGAGCGCTTCATCGGCGTGGAGTGGGGCGACGAGCCGGTGCGTGCCTTCGAAACGGGCGTGCTGGTGACGGTGACCAACGGCAAGGGCACGCTGGCCCGGGTGGCGGCGGCGCTGGCCAACGCCGAAGCCGACATCGTCCACGTCGACATGGACGACGGCCGGGCCCAGGACGCAACCGACCTGCGCTTCGTGGTCTCGGTGCGCGACCGCAATCACCTGGAAGTCGTGCTGCGCAACCTGAAACGCACGCCGTCGGTGCTGAACGCGCAGCGGATCAAGCCGGGAAGCTAGCGCGGCGCCCTCTGGTGGGGTGCCTGGCGGCAACCCACCCTACAAAGCGGACGGGTAGGGTGGGTTTCGCACAGCGAACCCCACCGTTCAGCGCCCATCACAGGTATTCGACCCGCAACACCTCGACCTCCTGCGCCCCCGCCGGCGTCACCAGCTTCACCACGTCGCCTTCGCGCGCCTTCAGCAGCGCCCGCGCGATCGGCGAGATCCAGCTCACCTGGCCCTGCGCGCTGTCGGCCTCGTCGATGCCCAGGATGGTGATGGTGCGCTCCTGGCCCGACTCCTCCGCATAGGTCACGGTGGCGCCGAAGAACACCTGGTCGCGGCCGGCGTGCACGGAGGGGTCGGTCACCTCGGCGATCTCCAGCCGCTTGGTCAGGAAGCGGATGCGGCGGTCGATCTCGCGCAGCCGCTTCTTGCCGTAGATGTAGTCGCCGTTCTCCGAGCGGTCGCCGTTGCTGGCCGCCCAGTGCACCACTTCCACCACCTTGGGTCGCTCCTCGTCGATCAGGAGGAACAGCTCCTCGCGCAGGCGCGCGTAGCCCTGCGGCGTGATGTAGTTCTTGCCGCCCGCGGGCAGGGGAGGCAGCCCTGCCTCCTCGTCCTCATCGACGTCGTTGTCGGTTTCGCGGGTGAACGCCTTGCTCATGCCGCAAGCATAGCCAGTGGGCAGAGTTGGTGCGCGGGCATCGAAACCGTCCTACACGGGAAAGCGCGGCCTTCCGCACAGCCGGGCCGATGACGCGCCGCAACATGCATGAGCCTGAGGAGCATCCATGTCGCATGAACTCGCCGCCCCGCCCACTTTCAACCCCACCGCCGAAGAAGCGTATTGGCGCGAGGCGTACCGCGCGGAACCCTACTATCGCGAAGACTACAGCTACGACGACTACGGCCCGGCATACCGAGTCGGCTACACCGGCCCGGTGCGGCGCGAAGGCGAGTTCGAACAGCTGGAGCACGCGTTGCGGGCCGACTTCCAGCAGGTGCGCGGCCGCTCCCGCCTGGGCTGGGAAGAGGCGCGCGAGGCCACCCGCGCCGCCTGGCGCCGCGTCAAGAAGGCCGGCCACCCGCACTGAAGCGGGCCGGCCGGCCTCCCCCGTTCTGGGGAGGCCGCGTCCCGGGGGCGAGCCTAGAATTCGCGCATCTTCGCCAGCGGCCGATCGAGGCCGGCTCGAATTGAATTGAACACCTCGCCAGCCCACTCCTCCGGTCTCGACGACGAATACGACACCGCCCTGGCGCTGCGGCGCCCGCTGGTGGCGGTGCTGCCCTTCGCGCCCGCGGGCGACGACGCCGCGCTGCGCCTCCTGGGCAGTGAACTGGCCGTGCAGCTGCGCGAGCGCCTGGCGCGGGCGCCGGCCCTGAGCGCCATCCTGATCAGCTCCGAGTTCATCGACCGCGCGCCGGAACACGCGCTGGAACTGATCTGCCGCCAATTGCACATCGGCCACCTGGTCACCGGCAAGTGCTACCGCCATCCGCGCGGCCGGTCTTCCCTCTACGTCGAACTGACCGACACGCGCGACTGGCACGTGCGCTGGGCGCAGGTCTTTCGCGGCACCGCGCACGACCTGCTGCTGCCCGAAAGCCCGGAGCTGGAGGCGCTGCAGGCGAGCCTGCAGGCGGCGCTGCTGGCGCAGACCGTGCGCTGAGCGGTTCCACCAATTGGGGGATGGAGCGCGCGCGCCGCGCTGCATACGATGAAAGTGCCCAGGGGGAAAACCAACATGCCCAGCTACTTCATCGACCGGCACGCGCAAGCCGACGGCACGCACGTGGTCCACCAGCGCGACAAGTGCCCGCCGGATTGCTTTCCCGCCGCGCGCGACGCGGAGTACCTGGGCGAACTGCTCGATGGCTTCCAGGCCCTCGCCCTCGCGCGCCTGAACTATGCGCGCGTCAACGGCTGCCTCTGGTGCGCCACCGAAGTGCATGAACTCGGCACGGAAGCCGAAGCGGCCTGGCCGGTGGTGAGGGGTGCCCGGCTCCGCGCCGTGGCCGGCCCGCGGCTGGCCGCCGTCAGCCCGGCC
>JAQGMU010000670.1 GCA_028292195.1 Ramlibacter sp.
CGCCGGGCTGACCGCCCGGCGGGGGCGTGCCGCCGCCCGCCGCGGGCGGGGCCTCCGGATCGTCGTCGGTGATCGTCCCAGTGCCGGCCGCGCGGCTGACGACGGCGTTCATGGCGTCGTGGATCACGAGCCGGAAGGTCTCGGAGGGCTCAGAGGCCGAGTCCCCGAGGACGTCCACGGCCACCGCGGCGCTGGGCTGCCCGGGATCGAAGACCACCTGTCCGGCCGCGGCGCGGAAGTCCGCACCGCCGGTGGCGGTCCCGTCTGCGGTGCTCCACGCGACGGTCGCGGGCTTGGGCGCCGCCTTGTCCAGCACGACCGTGAACACGGCCTGGGTCACCTGTCCCGGACCGCCCTCCTTCACCGCCGCGGCGTCGCGGATCGAGACGACGGGCGGCGACGGGGGCGCGGGAGGCGTGCCGAGCGCGCGCCGGAAGACCTGGCCTCCGGTGACGCCCGTCTTCAGGTTCGCGCTGCTGGCGAACGCCGCGAACTCGCCGTTTCCCGCCATCGAGGTGCCGTCGATCGCGCCGGATGGCGGAGCCGACCCGTCCGCCTTGGCGCTCACCAGCGCGGTGGTGCCCGCGTCGAGGTCGCGCAGGTAGACGTTCTGGCCGTTGCCGGCCACCGGGGCCAGGCCATCGGCGGTGGAGACGAAGAGCACCAGCCGGCCGTCGTCGGACACCGAGCCCGAGCCGGAGTTGTCGGGGTACGCCACGGTGGCGCCTGCGGCGCCGTTGGCCCGGGAGACGAGCGTCGTGGTGTCCTGCAGGGTGTCGCGCTCGTAGACGTCGGTGGCGGAGTGGGCGGGGTCGTCGTCGTCGGACAGGTTCTCGGCGCTGGAGCGGAAGACGACGTAGCGCCCGTCGGCGGAGAGGGCGGGCTCGTCGGAGGCGCTGCTGCCGGGGCCCCCCGCATCGCCCGAGCGGCGGCTGGCCAGCGTCGTCGTGCCGGCGGTCCGGTCGCGCACCCAGACCTGGACGCCGGGCGCCCCGGCCGACTGGCCGCGGACGGCGACGAACCGGCCGCTCTCGGAGATCGCCGGCTGGTCGGCGACGACCATCCCCACCGAGACGGCGTGGATCGCGGTCGTGTCGACGTCGCGGACGTAGGTCTGCAGCGACACGGAGCTCAGGCCGTCGTAGTGCGCGTGCGAGGCGAAGGCCACCATGGTCCCGTCGCCGGAGATCGCCGGATCGACGGCGTCGTCGCCGGCCGCGGCCGCCACGAGGCTGGTCGTCCCGGTGCCGAGGTCGCGCACGTAGGCGCGATCGACGGCCGTGCCGGCGCCGGCCACGATGTTCGTCGCGCGCGTGTGGAACGCGACCCGGCGGCCGTCGTCGGACACCGTGACGCTGTCGACGGCGGCGTTGGCCGGCGTCGTCCCGTCCGTGCCGACGCTGACGAGCGCCGTCGTGGCAGCCGTGACGTCGCGCAGGAACGCCTGGCGCTGGCCGCCGGCGCCGAGGTTTGCCGCCGACGACAGGAACGCCGCGTACCGCCCGTCCTTGGACAGGTTCGGCTGGGTGGACGAGCCGTTGCCGGCCACGCCACCGGGAGAGGTCTGGGAGAGCAGCTCGAGGTCGCCCGGGCTCGCCACGCCGAGCCCGCCGAGGACGAGCAGCGCGACCGCGGCGACCGCCGTGGCGAGGACGGCGGTGCGGACCAGCGTCGAGCGTGTCATCGGGTCACCTTGATCGCGAGCTTCGGACGTCCGACGGAAGGAGTGTCGACCACGTGCCTCCATGTCGAAGTGAGCCCCGATCGTGCCGGGGTGATCGTGCCGCGACTACGGCGGGGACCCTGACATCACCCCTAAACTTTGGTGCGACGATGACGGTGTCCACCACTTCGGGTCTCGTCGGGCGCGATGCGGAGCTCGGCCAGCTGCGGACCGGGCTGCGCGATCGCGCCGGCACGGCGGTGCTCGCGATCGTCGGCGTGCCGGGCATCGGCAAGACGCGGCTCATGCACGCCGTCGCCGCCGAGGCGCGCGCCGGCGGCGCCCGGGTTCTGTCGGCGCGCGCCGGCGAACTCGAGCGCGAGCTGCCCTTCGGCGTCATGCGTCAGCTCCTTGAGCCGGTCCTCGCCGCCGCGGCCCCGGGCGAGCGCGACGCGCTGCTGGCCGGCGCGGCGGCCCTCGCCACGCCCGCGCTCGAGGCGCAGCCCCAGGACGAGGCGTCGGGCTTCGCCGTCCTGCACGGCCTGTACTGGCTCGTCGCCAACGTGGCGACGCTGACGCCGCTGGTGCTCTGCATCGACGACTTGCACTGGGCCGACGAGCCCTCGCTGCGCGCCCTCGCCTACCTCCTCGTCCGGCTCGACGGCATCGACGCGCAGCTGTGTGTGGCCTTGCGTCCGCACGAGCCGGGCACCGACCACGCGCTGATCGACGGGGTGCTGGCCGCGGCGCCGAGCCGAGTGATCCATCCGGCGCCGTTTGGCCAGGAGGCGGCGGCGACGCTCGTGCGCGACCGCCTCGGCGACGGCGCAGATGAGGCGTTCTGCGCGGCCTGTCACGCCGCGTCGAAGGGCAACCCCCTCCTGCTCTCCGAGCTGGTGCACCTGCTCGCCGACGACGGAGTGTCGCCGACGGCGGACCAGGCGTCGCGCGTCCACGCCGCCGTGCCGGGCGGGGTCGCCGACTCGGTGCTCCGGCGTGTACGGCGGATCGCGCCTGACGCGGCCACCGTGGCGGAAGCGCTGGCGATCCTCGGCGACGGCGCCGAGACGGCACATGTCGCGGCGCTCGCGGGTGTCACCCACAGCCGGACGGCGGCGGTCCTCGGGACGCTCACGCGAGCCGGGATCCTCGAACGGGCACAGCCGCCGGCCTTCGCCCATCCACTCGTCCGGACCGCGATCGAAGCCGACGTCGACCCGGAGGCACGCAAGCGCATGCACCGCGACGCCGCCCGACTCCTGGACGCGGATGGCGTCGAGGCCGAGCGGCTCGCGCCCCACGTCCTCGAAGCGCCCAACGCCGGCGACCCGTGGGTCGTCGAGACGCTGCGCGCCGCCGCCGACGCGACCATGGCGCGCGGGGCGCCCGACGC